>CAVOEZ010000661.1:0-3182 GCA_963694355.1 Latescibacteria bacterium UBA2968
TCGTCGACTGATGCGGCTCCAGCTCGTGCAGTTTGCGCGACATACTTGAAATCGAACTAAAAGGCGTACCGACGGCATACATCACCGCCCGAGGTCGTGTCCCAGTCGTCAAACGCGTCAAGGGTGGATTTCACCTCACGCATCGGACCGAGGCCGAGATGGTGAGAGACTGGAACGATTCTGGACCACAACCGGATGAACTTCGTCGAAGCCTGATCCACTTCGGGATTCAGCGGGTCATGAGGCTGGGAGGGGTGAAGGAAGGGGACCGCGTCACGATCAGAGACAGGCAGGTGCGGTGGGAGTACGCGCCCGAGATGGAAGCGAAGAAGAAGCTCGCTGGAACCGGCACGTGGTCGAGCAAGCTGGATGGGGTCATTGGCTACAAGAGTGTCGACTTGACCATAGCGGATCGAGCACCCGCTGGAGGTGAATTGCTCGAGGAATGTGTAAACCTGGCGGTGCCCCAGGTCGTATCCATATTGACCGGAAGCGAATGACCTCAGGGATCGCGCGCCGATCGACCTTAAATCGGCCGGGAGCGTGTTCGATACCGTTACGAATCTTGAAATGAGCCAGGGGGGTGTAACCTTCATTGGTGAGCCGGAGGGGCGCAGCTAAGGCCCCAGCTGTGGGAAACCACAAAGGGTTCGAATCCCTCTCCCTCCACCAAATCAGGTGCCATCTCGATGCTGTGGGGTGGCACTCTTTTATTTGGTCCGCGATGAACTAAATGGCCCTTATCCCTATCCGCTGACCGTTTTCCGCCGCAGCCTTACACCTTCCAACTGAACAACTGGATGGGTACTCAAGTCCCACACCAACCCAAGATTTAAATTAAATTCAATTATTTCAATATTTTAACTCAAATATCTTCAATTCTCTCTCCAATCCCCACTTAACGCGCTTCCCATTTTTTCCCACCATACGGAACATTTTTTCTTTAGTTAACCCCTTGTATTTCCGATACATATTACAATGGCCTACACAAGACCGGAATAAAATACTTGATACTACTTAGTATCTTATCGTATATTCTTATCAACGCTAGCGTGTTATGTTGAAGCTTCACAATTGTAAGGAGGGACCCGATGGGCGAAGGACAACGACTGATCGGTATAGAGGAAGTGGCCGAAGTTTTCGAAAAGTCAGTAGAGTCAATTCGAAAGTACAAGAACTACGGCATCCTCAAAGTTGCAGACAAGATTGGTAACAAGGACCTCTTCGACAGAGAAGACGCGATCGCCAAGAAGTCAGTAATCAAAGAGATGCAGGTCCAGCGAGGCCTTTCACTCTCCCAGATCGCAATGGAGCTCGAGAGCAAGGAAGCTCAGGCCATGGAAGGCCCCGAAAAGCTCCTGATTGTCGAAGATGAAGAGGCAACTCGCGAAACCTGGGCGGAATTCTTCGAGAACGCCGGATACCAGGTGGTGCAGGCAGGGGACGGGCAGGAAGCCCTCGAGGTCGCACGCGCAGAGCGACCCAACCTTGTGCTGCTGGATCTGAGATTGCCCAAGCTCGACGGTTACCAGGTTTGTCAACGGCTCAAAGGTGATCCCTTAACATCAGACACACCGATTATAATGATAACGGCCTTTCTGACCGGCGCCTCCGACACCGTAAGAGGAATCGAATATGGCGCCGATGACTACCTGAACAAGCCAGTGGATCTGGATGTTCTGGCGGCCCGGGTCAGAATGGTCCTTCGCAGAGCAATGCATCGATAGGACTTCCCGCGTCCCCACGCGCGGACCTGTCGGCAACTACATTCAAGGAGTCCGCGATGTTGCCCGGATTTTTGACCTCAGCCCTGGAAATCATCATCATACTGGACATCTGTGGAGCCGTAGTTTACTTCGCGCTGTCCGGCCTTGCCAAACGCAGGGAGACGGAATCTGAAGCCACACTCAATCCCCTTTCGGGTATGTATGGCTCCCAGCTGCAGCCTGCAGGCATCTCTTCCCCTTCATATCCCCTGGCATCCTACCCCGGTGGGACGGACCTTTCGATCTACGCCGGCGAACCCACAGCGCCTCAGACGAAGACCGGGTTCAGCTTTACGGCCGGATTGTCACAGCGATTGACCGCGCTTAAAAGCAGACTGACCTATCGCCCTGATGCACCAACTGGAACAGGTCCGGCAAAGGGCGACGACCACAAGAAATTGGGCCAGGTGCTGGAGAGCTTCAAGGAAGAAATTTAGGTTCAAAGAGGTAACGCTGGAGATCCAGGCGATCTCCGAGGCAGACCTGGATCGATATACTCAGGAAGGAGTGGGAGATGGAGGGCAGGATTTTAGTAGCGCACAGGAACGAACTCATTCTGGATGTGATACAAGAAATGCCTCAGAACGTGGGATATGCCGCCACGCTCACCAGCGACGGCCACCAGGCCCTGGCAAAGGCAATGTCCGAACACTACAATCTGATCATCGTGGACAGAAATCTCGCTGGAGAAATGGACGGCGTTCGGCTGGTCGAGCGGCTGCGGAAGTATGGGATCAAGACGCCCATCATTGGGACCGCGCCGGAAACAAGCTGGTCATCCAACGAGGGAAGCACGGGAGATCCGGTCGACTTCTTCCTCCCCTCTCCCTTTGGATACCACGAGCTGGTGAACGCCGCCTCGGCGCTTCTGAACAAAGATCTCGTGCCGCCAATTTCTATCGAAAATATTGGCCCGACCCCGGAGGTCGAAACGGACACCCTCTTCGAAACCACGGTCAACGAAATCGAGGATTCTCCCAAAGCACCTGAGCCAATAGTCCAGAGCGCCCCGGAACCAACCAGAATCTTTCCACATCCTGCCACTTACAAAGCCTGGGAGCCGCCGCCACTAATGCAGTATACCGGCGCGCCCAGAATCTTGCTTATAGACACGAACGACGAACATCGTGACCAGGCCACCCGGCAGCTCACCGACGCGGGATTTGTGGTCACCGCAATAAAGGACGGCCAGGAGGCTTACGAGGACACGATGTTAAACGACTACGAACTCATCCTCACGGACCTCTGGTTGGTCGGGATGGACGGATTCGAAACCATTGAAGCCATGCGAAAAAGCGGTGTGGAAGCACCCATAGGCGTCCTCACCTCCTACGTTACAAGAGAGATGGTCCAGGAACTTCTGGAATGGCAGATCTGCAAAGTCTTCATCAAGCCAGTCAAACCGAACACCCTCCT
>CAVOEZ010000662.1:0-3180 GCA_963694355.1 Latescibacteria bacterium UBA2968
TCTGGATTTTCTGGAAGGAATCTGTGCCAACCGGATCGATCATCCAATCGGAAAAGTCACCTACACTGCGATGTTGAACTCGCGGGGCGGCATCAAATGCGATCTCACAGTTACCCGTGTCGGCCCAGGAAAATTCTGGATACTCACAGGTGGAGGTACCGCCGCACACGATCTGGCCTGGATTCGTGCCCACGCGCCCGAGAATGGGTCAGTTTACATCACAGATGTCACCTCGCAATATTGCGGAGTCGGTCTCTGGGGTCCGCAAGCACGGAAGACCCTTTCGAAGGTGTGCGCCCAGGACTTGTCAAATCACAGCTTCCCGTATTTCACCGCACAGGAGATCTGGATCGGAAGCGTCCCTGCCGTTGCCCTGCGTGTGTCCTATATTGGTGAACTTGGGTGGGAAATTTACTGCCCTGTGGAGTATGGACAAGGAATGTGGGATACCCTCTGGGAAGCGGGAAGAGAATTCGGAATATTCCCGCTTGGCGGGGGCGCCTTCAACTCCCTTCGGCTGGAAAAGGGGTACCGTTTGTGGGGCGCGGACATCCATACGGATTACAATCCGTTTGAGGCAGGATTGGATTGGGCGGTCAAACTCGAGGGTAGAGACTTTCTGGGTAGCCAGGCCCTTCGAAAGCTTTCAGCAAAACCCGTCAATCGGCGGCTAACCTGCCTGACGCTCGATCCATCTGAAGGAGTGATCCTGGGGAAGGAGCCCGTCCTCGCACAAAATTCCGTGATCGGCTGCGTGACCAGCACAGACTTTGGATATTCCATTGGGAGACACATCGCCTATTCATACCTGCCCACTGAACACAGCGCTAAAAGGACATCTCTGGTCGTCGAATATTTCGGACAACGCATACCTGCAACGGTAGCCGGGGAGCCCCTGTTCGATCCTGAAAGAAGTCGTCTTACAAGTTGATGCGAATCTCCTTTTCCAATCTCACTTGGGGATCGGAAACCACTCGTTAGGTTTTTATTTTGGAGGGTCGCACCGATGTCGAAGTCAATTGTGGAACGTCTGAATGAGGGCACCGTATTGGGAGACGGCGGGTACTTGCTTGCCCTCGAATCCAGGGGATATGTTCAGGCCGGGCCATTCACACCCGAAGTAACAATTAAAAATCCGAACGCACTTCTCGCCCTGCATCAGGAATTTCTAAACGCGGGCGCTGAAGTTCTGCAGGTACTCACCTTCTATGCCAGCGAGAACAAACTTGCTCAGATCGGATACGCGGGCAAACTGGGCGAAATCAATCGGGCGTCCGTCAGAATCGCACGGGAGGCAGCGGGTACCAATGCCCTGGTAGCGGGTAATATCTGCCTGACCTGGAAATATGTCGAAGGAGACAGCGCCTCAGAAGATGAATGCAGAAAGCTGTTCGATACGCAGTTGGGCTACCAGATGGAGGAGGGCATCGATTTCATCATCGGTGAAACATTCATGTGGCTTGGAGAGGCACTCATCGCTTTGGAATCCGCAAAGCGCATGGGGCTTCCCGCAATGATCACCATGGCCTTCGAAGGACCGCTCACCAGGGACGGCAAAACGCCGGCCGAAGCGGCGAAGACCCTGGAAGACGCCGGGGCTGACATTATCGGGGTGAACTGCTGGCAGGACCCTACCTTCATGCTCCCGGTCGCAAAAGAAATGAGAGAAGCTGTTAGTTGCTTCGTGGCGGCACAACCGGTGGCTTATCGCTGTACGGCGGAAGTACCCTTTTTTACTGGACAGCCAGGCTTTCCGGATAAACTGGACCCTTATCAGTTAACGCGATACGAAATGGGGGAATTCGCCAGACAAGCCAATGAAATCGGGATCAACTTCATCGGAGGATGCTGCGGCTGCCAGGGTGCCCACATCAGACAGATGGCCAGGGAGTTGGGAAAGATGCCGGACATTCTGCGGGAATGGAACGTGGACTATGAAAATCCCCAGTCGGCTACTGAGGCGTATAAAGATGTGAGAGAAAAGCAATAGTTTCTAAGAACGCGTTATTCACATACATTGATTGAAATATAAAAACGGCTCCGCTGGATCAGGGAGCCGTTCTATTTGTACACTTCTGGAGATCTACTTATTCGTCCATATCCCAGAGGACAAGACTAACTTTCTCTCCGGGCGCGGCCACAGCCGCTACATAATCTTCCCCCGGATTCGGCGCAGCCATCCACCATTTGCGCGTCACTTCAAGTTCATCGTCCACATACCTGACTACAGCAGGTTCTCCAGGCGCCAGGGAGACTTCGAATTTGTCCAGCGGACACGAAAGGCCCTCGCCGGTTGCCTTGATAAACGCCTCCTTGCGTGTCCAGCAATTCAGAAAAGCTTCTGCCTTCCTGTCGTCATCTACCCGCTTTAGTGCGTTCACTTCTGCGGCTGAGAAGAACCGCTCGGCAATCTTCATATCTCGCACTTCTCGTCCCGAGTGTTCCAGATCTACACCAATATCCCTGTCGGCTGCAAGACCGATCAGCGCAAGGTCTCCCGAATGGGACAGGTTGAATCTTGGGGGTTCATCATCTCCTGTCGGCAGGACCCTGGGTTTTCCACGACTCGAATATTTGAATTGCACCGTTGAGGGCTCCACCCTCAGATATCGGCCCAGCAGGATTCGAAGGCATCCCCGAGCAACAATGAAGTGGTCCCTGTGAGGGTCGAATCTGAATCTGTCAGCACGCTTCCTCTCCTCCTGACTCAGCAAGTCCGTCAACTTCCTGACGCGAAGCGCATCCGGATTCAATCCCACACGCCAGAGGTGAATTTCCCCTTTGTTCAAAACTGGATCCACGGGACCGGGTTCCCACACCTCCACACCCTCGAATCTGGAGCGCTCGTTTCGTTTGCTATTTTCAATCACCGGACGATTGGGAGGCACCGGCAAGGGCCTCGGCTCCCGCATTAAGGCAGGCAACGATCGCATCTACATCGTAGACGCAGCCTCCCCAGGTTCCGCCGCCCACATTCTGCAGGGCAGCCCACAACCGGGTGTCATCGGGAAGATTCGGATCGGGTGAAAGTGGTGTAACCACCTCGCGTTGCGCCAGAATGCGAGTACCTTCCTGTTCACCAAATATTTTATCTCCGCTGCCTACGAGATTGATCGAACCCACGAGATTATTCCTGTCGATAATAATTTCAACAAGATCTCCATCCCTCAGCCGCGCAAT
>CAVOEZ010000663.1:0-3177 GCA_963694355.1 Latescibacteria bacterium UBA2968
TAGGCTATCTGAGCCACTTTGACCCTTCGCTGGATTTCTCCCTGGACCTTTTCGATGTCCGCTCCGCCTGTGGACAGAGAATCGCGACGAGACGAATATGTGGCCGTCAGAGAATCACGCCTGATTCCATGCGCATCCCGGATCGAATCCAGCATCGCCGCCGCAGAATGAGGGAGAACGAAGACGCTACTCGCCTTCGCCTTCACCTCACCGTGGAGCCGATACGCAGGATCGGAGCACCCAAACGCAAAAAGCCACAGCAACAAGGTCGCCGTGGGCAGTTTATGTACAAAAATTGATTTCACGTGTTCTCGTGAATATGTTCGAAAACAAGAATAGAACTGTTGTATTCGCGCTGCGATCCTAATCAGCTCTCCAAATTCTGGCGATTCATGATGATTTTGCCTTTCCTCGCCATTTCCTTCTTAACCTTGTCGATTTCCGCCTTCAACTCATCACGCATGGCTTCCAAAGATTTGATCTCTTCGGTGATGGTCTTTGCCTGCTCGGCGGATCCGGCCTTTGCCGCGACATGACCTTCCATCTGGGACTGGTGATGTTCTGTTGCAGCCTCTGCAAGCCGCGTCTTCTCAGTCCACTCGGGTACTTCCCGCGTGTAATCTCATGATAATCTTCACCAGAAACGCCAGGCAACCCAGCGTTAATCCGATAAACAGTAACTCCATTTCCTCACCGCCTTGAGTGAGGGGCCGAATCCCCTCGTTTTATCGCCTGCTAAAAAAATGCCTTGGCCTAATATACAACATTTTTAACAATATGCAAATAAGATGGTTAGATTGACTTCCGGTATCTGGCGGGATTGATTCTCAGTTGATCCCGGTATTTCGCCACTGTTCTCCTGGCAATATCAATGCCTTCGCCTCTTAGCGCATCGGCTATGCGCTGATCACTCAACGGCGACTTGGAGTTCTCCTCTTCAATCAATGTTGAAATCTTTTCTTTAACGCTTTTGGCCGAAATGTCTTCACCTTCGTCACGGCTAAGGCCACCATCGAAAAAATATTTGAGCTCGAAAACTCCGCGATGCGTCTGTACATACTTTCCATTGCTAACCCTGCTGATCGTAGAAACGTGCATGCTGACACGGTCCGCCACTTCCTGGAGCACCATGGGTTTCAAATGGCCCTGGCCATTGTTGAAAAACTCAATCTGGTTTTCAACGATACACCGCATGACCTTGAGCATGGTGGTCCTGCGCTGGTTGATCGCGCTGATGAACCAGCGTGCGGAATTGAGCCGGTCGACTACGAACTTTTTGGCCTCCTTGCCAGCCTTTTCGGATTGGGTGAGGAGGGACCTGTAGGTGGGACTGACTCTAAGAGACGGGATGTTCCGGTCGGTAAGCGACACCACATATTCATCCCCCACTTTCTGAACTTCGAGATCAGGTACCACCAGATTGTGATTAATGTTCGCTTCCCGGTAAATCATTGGTTTTGGGTTCAGGCTCGCTATGATTTCTTCTGCTGTGGCAATGGCCTCACGCTCAACACTCAGTGCACGACAGATCTTGCTGTATCTGCGGCTAACAAGATCATCGAGATAGTCCGCTACGATGCGCGTGGCAAGCGAATCTTCCAGCCCTTGTTCGCGAAGCTGAATCAGGAGGCATTCTCTGAGGTCTCTCGCACCTACACCTGGCGGATCGAACGTTTGGATGACCTGCAGCACCCGCTCGGCCTCGTTCGGCTCCAGACCAAGAACAGTGGCAATGTCATCGATTTGACTCCTTAAAAAGCCCTCGTCGTCGATGTTACCAATAATGTATTGCGCGATCGCCCGATCGTCTTCGGACAAACCGGAAAGGAGCAGTTGCTCCTGGAGCTCTTGTTCCAGAGACTGCTGATTCGCTCCGTCATTTTCCCACTCTTCAATATTCGGATCGAATTCTTCTTGAGGAGTACTGTATCCGGAGTCATTCAAGTAATCGCTCCAATCCTCCTCATCGAACTTGCCATCGTCTATATTCGCATCCTCGAACTCCAGTTCCTCGAGCTCAGGCTCATCTTGAACCTCTGGCTCGGGTTCATCCTTTGCGTCTGGAGTCTCCTCAGGTGAATCTTCCTCCTCGTCGAGGTCCCATTCGTCTTCATCTTGTTCCGACTCCTCAGAGAGTTCCAGAAGAGGGTTGATCTCCAGTTCCTGCTGTATCATTTGCTCCAGTTCCAGAGAAGGCATCTGAAGAAGCCTCAAGGATTGGATCAATTGGGGAGCCATTTTCTGTTGCAAAGATGCTGTTTGAGTAAGGCGGATCATTTTGGGGTAACCAGAACCCTTTCCGTTTGCACAACAAATTCCGTACCAAAACTCTCAATTGCTTAAAATTAATACATACGGTACGCACTGGACAAGGCTTTTCTCCTTGTGAACTCAGTCCAGGCGAAACCGTTCTCCCAGATAAATCCGTCTCACCTCCGCATTTGCTGCCAGTTCTTCGGGGGTACCCGAGGTGAGGATTTTACCGTGGGTCATGATATAGGATCGATCTGTAATGGCAAGGGTCTCTCTCACGTTATGATCTGTCACGAGCAATCCAATTTTTCGCTGCTTGAGATTCGATATGATACCCTGGATATCTTCCACCGCCTTGGGGTCGATCCCGGCGAATGGCTCATCGAGCAAAAGGAATTTTGGATCCCTGGCAAGCGCCCTTGTGATTTCCAGTCTCCGTGCCTCTCCTCCAGACAGGCGATCCGCCCGCTGATCTGCCAAATCGCCCAACCCCAATTCTTCGAGCAGCGAGGCTACTTTGACAGCAATGTCAGATCGAGCAAGTCCCACCGTTTCAAGAACAGCCTGTATGTTTTGGGCAACCGTGAGTTTCCTGAATACCGAGGGTTCCTGCGCCAGATACCCGATCCCTTTTCTGGCGCGAATGTACATCGGCAGATTCGTGATCTCATCTTTGCCGAGATGAATGGAGCCGTTTTGGGGACGTATCAGGCCTACAATCAAATAGAAAGTAGTTGTCTTTCCGGCACCATTCGGTCCCAGTAGGCCTACCACTTCTCCTGGACGCACATCTATACTTACGCCATCGACCACAGGTTTCTTGTTGTACAGTTTTACCAGATGCTTCGCCACCAGACCCACTTATCGCCCCCGTCCACTGCCATTGTAACTGCCCCGAACGGCACCATCTGCCTTTGCCAGAAC
>CAVOEZ010000664.1:0-3168 GCA_963694355.1 Latescibacteria bacterium UBA2968
CTGTGAGCCAATTCATTCTGTTTCTCATCCATAACCTCCTATGATCAGATTCTGATTTCTCTGTCAACTCAACCTTCATCGCTGATATCCGCCGCCTGTCATCGTAATGAGCTGCCCCAGCTGACGGAGCTGTCTCTGTGTAGAGAGCTCTACCCCCTCGAGCCCCCTGCCGACCAACTGTAGATCTCTGTTCCGCTTCTCCTCCAGGGCCCCGGCAAACTGAGTCAGAGCATAATCGAAAGACTGGCTCTGTCTCTCTTCCGAATCCTGCAACATCTGCTCAACCAGACTGAGAGATTCTCGCTGCAGGCTCGCAAATTCCTTGAGTGTCACAGGGCGGTCCAATGGATCCACCTGTTGAGGACTCGGTATGGGCTCCAGACTGAAGGTCAGCCTTCCCTCCTGGACTGACACGTGAAGCACACTCAACAACAAGAGCACCGAGGCGACCCCCACGGCCATACCGGCAGCAAATTTCCCGAACCCCTGGAACGAAAGCCACTCCGGCAACAGGCCACTCCAGATCGATCGTTTCTCACGGACAAACACAAGATCCATATCCGGTCGTTCATCCGGCCAGGATTCGAGAATGCCCCTGGTCTGTCCCATGTCGGCCAGCGCTTGCCTGCAGGCGGGACAGTTCGCGAGGTGGGATTCAATCTGTTCACGTTCACCGGTCTCCATATCGTCATATGCGAATCCGATCAGACGCTCTTTGGACATTTCACAGCTCATATCTCACCATCTCCTCGTCTATATTCCATCTGTCAAACACCTTCTTCAGCGCATTAAGACCGTAGTACATCCGGGACTTCACTGTATTTATCGGAATCTTCAGCACCTCTGCAATCTCCCAGAACTTGAGTCCCTGATACTCTTTCATCACGACCACCACACGTTGTTCCTCCGGGATGGACTGGAGCGCCTCATTCAGCAGCTCTCTTACACCCCTGCGATGTGCGAACGAATCCGGACTCGATAACCGAGACGTGGCGAGTTCAGGTACCTGGTCGCGTTCATCCTCTTCCAGGGCATCCATTGAAATGATGGGCTGCCGCTGTCGTACCCTCACAGCATCCCGGCAAGTATTCAACGCAATACGGTAAAACCAGGTTGGAAATCGGTCCCGTTCTCTAAGTCTCCGAAGTCCTTTATAGACCCGGATAAATGTCTTCTGGCAAAGATCCTTTGCCTCTTCCCGGTCCCCTACGTAACGCAGGATAAAATTGAACGCCGCGGATTCCCATTTCCTGGTCAATCGGTTAAACGCTGTGATGTCGCCATCAAGAAACCGGTCAATCAGCTCCGTATCCGTCATTCAGATCCCCTGGTCATCGCCCCTGGTTGATATCAACTGCCTCACTGGTAATGACGATGGCCTGTCCCAGAAAGTTTTAATTGAATTCAAACTTTTTCGTGATTAATTAGAACCCCCATTATTCAGTATCTGTGACTGGTCCGTCACAATCCTTTGCAAGCCCCAGACAATGAGGAGTTCCCTTATGCAGAAGGTATTTCTGCCAGACATGACATTCGCTGAAGTTGAAGACATCCTCGATCAGGTGGAACTCGCCGTGATCTCCACCGGGAGCAACGAAGGTCACGGACCCCATTTGCCGCTCAAGGTCGATGCTGCAGCGTCCACTTATGTCGCCTGCAAGGCTGCAGAACGCCCATAGAGGCAGGATCACAGAAAGCCCGCTTGCAGCGGCCAACAAATTGCACAGAGGCCCGGCACTTCCTCCCGAAAGAGGCGGGAGCAGAGGCTCGTACCAGGGGGTCGTACCAGGGGTCCAAGGACCCCTGGCTAAGATACAGTGCCCCTTCAGGGCAGCAAATCATAGGCAAAAACAAACCAGGCGAAGATGCGGTGCCCCTTCAGGGCACGAAATCATAGGCTAAAACTAACCTGGCGAAGGTGGGGGCATGGAGTCTCAAACAGAGGAATTCGAATGACACTTGTGGATTTGACGCTCGAGGCACAGGATTGGAAGGATGGGAAGCCTGCGATGTCCCTTGAGGAGCGCCTTATTGTGTGTGAAGATGGGGCGCGTTTTACAGGGATGGTTTACCATTTCGATCATGATTCCATGCTTGGAACCTATATTGATTTCCCCGGGCATATCAAAGAGACAGATGACGGGAAGGATGCCGCGAATTATCCTTTGGAGAGGTTATTCCGCATCGACGCCTCTGTCATTCATCTGGATCGCGAAGACGGTTCGGGAGCGGTCGAGGCGGATGAACTCGAAAGGGCAATGGATGGCGCTGTCTCGGGTGCGCTTGTTATAAATGCGCTCGGCAATCGGCGATGGGATGAGATCGAGGAACGCAGTGTTTACCTGGCGACCAGTGCCGTCGACTGGATTGTGGAGCAAGGCGTGGACCTTCTCGTCTCCGACATTTACGAAAGCAAACGCCTGCACGGGGTCTTCCCCGCCCTGTTCAGGAACGGGATCTCCACGGTCTGCTATCCTATCAATCTTGACATGCTCACAGCCACACAAATCAAACTAACTATTCTGCCTGTGCGCTATCCAACCGTTACTCAGATACCCTGCAGAATCATCGCTGAATTGGAGGAGAAACGCTGATGCTCAGACTTATTCAAATCATTCATCCGGAACGGGGTAGGAAAATCTGCAAGGTCGAAGACGCTACTGCGACCCTCATCGACAAACACACGACCGTCCACGGACTTGCTCAATATGTACTCCAGCGAGAACTCGATCTGGAGAAGGAAGTGAACGGGACCCTGTGTGAGGAAACGCTGGCGTACGATGACATTTATGACGGTTCATCGGAGTGGGAGATCCTGCCAGCATTCGATCATCCTGGGGAGCCATCACGCTGTCTGGTAGCTGGCACCGGATTGACACACAAGGCCAGCGTGGACAACCGGCAGGCCATGCATGAACAGGACGAAAAGGCCGAGCCCGAAATTACGGACAGCATGAAAATCTACCAATGGGGTCTCGAAGGTGGGAAGCCGAAGCCAGGCAAAATCGGTGTTCCCCCCGAATGGTTCTACAAAGGATGCGGAACGATTCTGCGTGGTCATGGACAGCCGCTCGAGGTCCCTCCCTTCGCAGGTGACGGGGGCGAGGAACCCGAGATTGCCGGCGCATACCTTATCGATCCCCACGGCAAACCACGAAGAATCGGTCT
>CAVOEZ010000665.1:0-3160 GCA_963694355.1 Latescibacteria bacterium UBA2968
CGGTCTCTTCGGTCAAGAGTCCTGCGTTTGTGATGATCCGCACCTTGGGCGTGCTGCGTTTCCCTCGTTTATGTGCGATATATTCCAACTTCTCCGGCATGGTACGGTCCACCAGAGGATCATTGAGCAGGTAAGGATTGATCTGGTAAAGCGAAGGATAATCCATTACCTCATCGACGATCTTCCTGAAAAGCTCGTCACTCATCTTACCCTGAACCTTGTTCTCTTCCTTACCGACACCACAAAATGTGCAGTGGGCATTGCAACCACTCTGTGTCTGGATATCGATGGAAGGCGGCAACTTGGGCGTAACTCGGGTGAACCGGTACCACTTAAAATATTCGAAGAACGGAATCGAACTGGACGATGGAGAATTGGGCAGGACGATGCGCCCGATCTTGTGACTCATGCGCCGGTACTTTGTGACCAGAGATTCCGGTCCCTGCTCCGGCACTCCGTCAGAATCTGATGCGTTTTTATTCAGGGAAGCCGGTTGGGCCATTGAAGGGCCTCCATAGTGATCAGGAACCGTGGGAAACACGATCCCGGTAGGGCTGGGACCATTTAAAGAATGTAAGAATTTCCGTTGAAAATATCAGAAATAAAATCCCGGGCGCACCCTGGAAAGGATATTATCAAGGACCAGCGATCGCGTCCAAGGAATTCATTTGGAATTGGGCTCGAATGGTAACTCCGGAGAAGGTTCACCTGAAGCACAGAAGGAGATCACTTTATCGTGGAGAGAGGGCGCGGTTAACTCTCTAAAATAAATGAAAAGGTATTCGTTCATATACCCCGCCATTTTACCCCCTCTTTCTTCAGCCCACGCGCACACCTTCGCGTCCCCACCCTTGACGCCATACCATTCCCTGGCCAGCTTGAGGACCCACGTATCGACGGGTACTGAATCCAATCTGTCCAATGCGAACAAATCGATACACTTCCCCACCTTGAGACCCACACCCGTCCCCGGTATTGCCTTCAGTTCATCTACTACGGTGCTCCATTCGCACAGGGAAGGTGTAACTTTGTCCGCCACCTGCCCCGAAACATATCTGGCGGAATGCGGAACCCGCTCTGATCTCCAGCCGAATCTGTGCCTCCGGAAAAAATTTCCATCCTGAGCAGCAACCAGAACGGGTTCCGGAAAGGTCCAGTAGATCTCCTGCTGAAAGTGAATTGCCTTCCCGAACGATCTGGAGATGAAACTAATGCGTCTCTTGGTGAGATTCATGTGCGCCTGAACGGACAACACATAGGAGATGATACACTCGAATGGATCCTGCCGAACAAAACGCAGACCTTTCAATTCGTCACGCGCGGCCCTGAGCCAGGTATCCTTCCGTGGGACTCTGATTCGGGGTTGTTCGTCCAAGCGCAAATACCAGACCAGAAAATCGGGCACAGACATCGTCCCGGCATAGGTGGTTACTTGCTCTGATGAAGAGCGGTAGGCGATGGAGTCACCTACCTGCCGCAAATGAAACACGGTATCATATGCAATACCCTTCCACCAACCGTCTCCGTCTCGCCCCCACCGGAACACCTGACCTGATCCCAGCGTGTATCCGAGGTTGAACCTGTGGGATTCAACCTCGCCATTTATTGCATTCATTTCACTTCTCACGGTGAGCCCTCCATACCTATCGACGTGGTCAGAATTCAATTTACTCCATTATGACTCAAATGACAATTTTCCCAGGCCTGAACCTTGTGCCACCTTGACTAGGAAAGCCGGCACGCATATAATATTCGAAATATTCCGGAGACTTGGAGGGCGATACCATGGAGGAGAAAAAAAACGTCAGGCGGCGACCAGGGGGCGAACCTGAACCTCGCGGTCTGGATGAGTTGTTGGCACAGGTGGCTCGGGAACAGGACATAAAAGATTTGCCCGGCTTCGGTAAGCCCATAGACCTCGAATCCTATTTCAAAGGAGGCGAGGAAAAACGGGTTTCTAATCAGCTGTTGAAGGACAACAACATCCTGCCCCAACACCTTCAATACCGAAAAGATGCCGAGAACCTTCGAATCGAAGCAGAGCGCCTGCTCCAGCGTGAATCCGAAGATCTCAGACAGGCTGTGGCCGCAATCGAACCGATTGCTCAAGAATTCGCTTCCTCGTTTCCATCGCTGGATTCGACCATCGAGTTTCTGAGCTGGCGTGGCTGGCCATTTCGGCATGCCTCGGGGGACCGATCTTCAAACCCTCAAACCGCGGTCGCAGTCTCCATCCGATTCAAAGAAATGGTAGATCGATACAACAGAAAACTGAACTACCTGATTGACAACTACACCAACCTGCTTGAAAGGGCGAATGAAGCCGAATCGAATTACAGGAACCAGGTCGCAATTACAGGTCGGTTGTTCAACGATCCCGGTTCGGTGAAGAACCGGGACCACAAGTCGTTAATCGCGGCTGTTCAGTCAGAATTCCCTCAATATCCGGCACCACCTTCGGACATGGAGAACCGGATAGGTCGACTCCACAGACCCAGGTTTGCGATCTGGTGCAGGTGGTTTCTGAACCGCAGATAAACGCAGAGTGTATTACATCTCGAGTCAGGGGTTGCGAGTTTGTTGTCGCAACCCCTGACTTTTTGCAGTTACCCTCCGGTTTCTCCCCTTGGATCTTGTCTTGACTGCCCCATACCAATCAGCTATTTTGGGTTGCCATAAGTAAGCAACTGCTCTCACCAGGAGACCAGACAAACATGTCCACGGATACCACGGCCAAGCAGCCTACAACAGAGGAAGTTCCCGCGTCTGTTCTTGCTGCACTGAATGGAGAATCGGACATTTCAAAACGTTTTCGACTGTCTGTATCCTCCGATATTTTACCAGATGGCCAATTTGGGGAAGCTTGGCTCCTGGCAACCTCGGAAGAACTCATCAACATTTATCCCGACGGAGCCGGGCTGTCTCAAGTGGAGAAAATTCCCATTTCCGAAATTCGGGAAGTGGAAGTCCGGACGAATTTCGGCAGTGGTGTCCTGAAAGTCAGAACACTGCACGAAGGCGCAACGGTTGCCCACTTTACGCTAGGCCAGCTTCCCAAATTCAGCAATTTGCCTGAAGAAATCGAAGAGCTGATCAAAGCGGTCCGACCCGTAGGTGCCGACGAGAAAATTACCAGAAGAAATCTGGACGGTACCAGGAA
>CAVOEZ010000666.1:0-3153 GCA_963694355.1 Latescibacteria bacterium UBA2968
TTCCTGTGGGACCGAACATTTTGTGACCAGAGAAGGTATAGAAATCGCAATCCAGATCCCGAACGTCGACTTTCATATGGGGTACAGCCTGCGCGCCGTCGACCAGAACGGGAACACCGTGAGCGTGTGCGGTCTTCACAATTTCTTTTATGGGATTGACCGTGCCAAGAGCGTTGGAGATGTGAACCACCGCCACGAGTCGGGTCCTGGGTGTGATGAGCTTTTCCAATTCGTCGATCAGCAGGTCACCCTGGTCGTCAATGGGAACATAGCGGAGGGTCGCACCCTTTTCCTCACAGAGCATCTGCCAGGGAACGATATTGGAGTGATGCTCCATTTCAGTGATGATGATTTCATCACCTTCTCCAATGTTTTTCCGGCCGTAGGAATGTGCGACGAGGTTGATGCTTTCGGTAGTTCCTCTTGTAAAAATAATCTCGCGGTCCATTGCGGCGTTCAGAAACTGGCGAACCTTTCCGCGTGCGCCTTCGTAAGAGTCCGTCGCCACCTGGCTGAGGTGGTGCACGCCCCGGTGAATGTTCGCATTCTCCGAGGTGTAGTAGGCTTCTATAGCGCCGATTACAGCCCGGGGTTTCTGCGTGGTCGCGGCGTTGTCCAGATAGACGAGTGGGCGGCCGCGAACGAACTGTTGTAGCACGGGAAAGTCCTGTCGGACCCGGTAAGGATCGAAAGGACTTGCACGGTCAACCAGTGGACACGAAAGTTTGTCCACCAGAATGTGGGGGACTGTGCTCATGAATCAAGTGCCGTTTTCGCGAGGTTTCCGAATTTGTTCATTACAAGCCCTTCCAGGTGCTTCCGGATGGGGTCCACTTTCACTCTGTTGATGATGTCATTGGCGAATGCGTGTACCAGGAGGTTACGTGCATTCTCTTTGCCTATTCCTCTTGCGCGCAGGTAGAAGATGGCGTCTTCGTCCAGCTGTCCAATGGTGACGCCGTGCGAGCATTTGACATCGTCGGCATAGATTTCGAGCTGGGGTTTGGCGTTCGCGTTCGCATTTTCCGATACCAGCAGATTCTGGTTCGTCTGAAAGGCGTCGGTTTTCTGCGCAATCTTGTGCACGTGGATCTTGCCGCGAAACACACCCTGGGAGCTCCCTCCGAGGATGCCTTTGTAGAGTTCGTGACTCGTGCAGTTCGGCTGTGCGTGCTCGATGAGGGTGTGATTGTCAAGGTGCTGATTCTCTTCCAGCAGATAAAATCCGTTCACCGTGGCTTCACACCCTTCGCCGGCCAATTTCGCGTTGACCTCATTGCGAACCAGAAGACCGCCCAACGATACGGAATGGGTCGAGACATTGCTGTTGGCGCCCTGGCAGGTCTGCATTGCGGCAATATGGTAGGCCTCGGCGTCTTCCAGTCCGAGTTTGTAGTGGTCCACCACCGTATTGTCTCCGGCGACCAGTTCTGTGACCGAATTGGTGAAGTAATTGCCTGTGCCGACATAGGTTTCGATGACCGTCACCTGTGCGTTGTCTTCCGCCACCAGGAGCACACGCGGGTGCGAGATGGTTTGTGTCCCACTCGATATGAACAGAAGATGGATCGGTGTTTCAACGATCTTGCCGACCGGCACGTGGATCAATGCGCCGTCATCGATGAAGGCGGTGTTCAACGCGGTGAATGTGTTCGTGTCATAGCGTGCGTGTTGTGCCAGGTGTCCGATGATCTGTTTGTTGCCGGAGTCGATCGCTTCCCGGAGACTGGTTGCGGTAACGCCCTCGGGAAGGGTGTCGAGTGCGGATGACCGGTTGGCAGAGAATTTTCCGTTTACGAAAACGAGCGTCGGACAACCGAGATCCGGAACAGGGGAGGCAAGGTCCTCAATGTCCGTTTCAGAAGGTCTACCGAAGGTGAGTTTCGTGAGCGGAGCAACGTTCGTGTGAATCCAGTCTTCATCCCGCGTGGTGGGGAATCCAAGAGATTCGAACTGTTCGATGGCCGAGGTCCGCAAGCCGTGCACGGGATTTTGAGACTGCCCGTTCAGACCGCTTTCAAATTCCCTGAAGACGGACAAGTATGATGATTTATCCTGATTCTGTGGCATTTACCGCTGGCCTCCTTAGGCAGTGACGGTCTTGTGTTCCTGGCGAATCCAGTCGTAACCCTTTTCTTCCAGTTTGTGGGCGAGCTCTTTGCCGCCTGATTTTACGATTTTGCCATTGAGCAGGACGTGAACGAAATCAGGCACAATGTAATCGAGCAGGCGCTGGTAGTGGGTGACCACCACAACCGCTCTGTCTTCGCTGTGGAGGGAGTTCACACCTTTGGCCACAATACGAAGGGCATCGATGTCCAGCCCCGAGTCGGTTTCGTCCATTACGGCAAGTCTTGGTTCGAGGACGGCCATCTGAAAAATTTCGTGCCGTTTCTTCTCGCCGCCTGAGAATCCTTCATTTACAGACCGGTTGATGAAGCTCTCGTCCATTTCCACCAGACTCAGTTTTTCTCTGGCCAGTGTGAGGAAGTCCAGGGCGTCCAGTTCTTCCTGTCCGCGCGCCTTCCGGAGTTCGTTCAGTGCGGCTCTCATAAAGTATGCGCTGTTCACCCCGGGGATTTCCACAGGGTACTGAAAGGCCAGGAAGACACCCGCCTGAGCGCGCTCTTCCGGGGACAGCTCGAGAAGATCCTCACCTTCATACAAGATTTCGCCCTGGGTGACGTCATACGCCTCATGACCTGCGATGACCTGGGCAAGCGTACTTTTACCCGACCCGTTCGGTCCCATTATCGCGTGCACTTCACCTGCATTCACCTTGAGATCTATCCCTCGCAGGATTTCTGTACCTTCCACACTGGCGTGTAGATTCTTGACTTCGAGCATTCGATTCCTCTTTGTTTGGAAATTTGTTCAGCGTTTGCTATCGTAATCTATTTTGCGTCTGTTTTTGCTGGGTAAGATCAGGAAGTCAAAAGCGACGAGGGACGACAGACCACGGACGACAAAATCAGAAAGTCAAAGGCGAGACGGCAAATTCAAAAGCAATCGCATAATGTCTTTGGGTGGTCTTGTGGTCGATTTTGCCTTTGCCCTTGTGGTCCGTCGTCTATGGTCGGTGGTCGCCTTTGCCTCTGCCTTTACGGTCCCGCGGTCTATCGTCGGTTTTGCAGTTTCCCTTGTGGTCCACGG
>CAVOEZ010000667.1:0-3150 GCA_963694355.1 Latescibacteria bacterium UBA2968
GCTCAAGATTCAGAAGCGTGCCCGTCTGGTGCTCACAGACTCCGGGGGGCTGCAGGAGGAAACAACCGCATTTGGTGTGCCCTGCCTGACCCTTCGGGAAAATACGGAACGACCCGTAACCATTGAGGAAGGAACAAACCGGCTTGTGGGTGTCGATCCGAATGCCATTGTGCAGGCCGCGGATGCTGCCCTTGCCGAGCCTTGCGCGGAGGCAACAGTTCCAGACCTGTGGGACGGTCGGGCTGCAGAGAGAATTGTGGAAGTGATTCGAAAGCATATTTGAAACTGGTTTGACGTCAACCTGGAATTTTGGAGGGGATATGTCGTTGAGGAAGCCTTTGATGCGAGCAGTGCTGGCTGTGATATTGGTGGTTCCTGCCGCTTCAGCAGTTGCTCACGATGCGGAACACGTTCTTGATACGAGTAAGGAAAACATGCAGCGGATCGCGAAGTCCCTTGGCGTAAAGTGTGCACACTGTCATATAGAGAAGACCGCCGATGGGAAACCCGATTTCAGTGCGCCTTCCGGGAACAAGAAGACTGCGATTTTCATGAAGATCCACTTTGTGGACAGTCTCAGGACCGCGAAAGGGGAAGCACTTACCTGTGAAGGCTGCCATCAGGGCGCTGCGAGATTTCTACCGCGAGATATTGCAGACGCCAAACCTTCTACACTGTCTGAACACATGCCCAGGCGTGATATATTCAAGAAAATGAAACAGATCGAACAGGATCTGGGTGTAACCTGTGACTTCTGTCACGTGAGGAACGAAGACGGCAGACTGACGCCTGAACAGCCGACAAAACACAAACTGATGGCGAAATATATGATGGATCATTTTACAGCTGGTCTTCAGGCACCGGATGGAAGCGCGGTGACTTGCAAAACCTGCCATCAGGGCAGCGCAGAGTTTTTGCCTCGCTGATGCGGACGACAAAAAAGAAAAAGGGCCGGAGTGCGCTAGCACTCCGGCCCTTTTTCTTTTGTTAGATTGTTCAGGAGCACCCTACGGAGTTGCCGCAATTCAGACATCGGTAACACGATCCGTTTCGAACCGTGATATGACCGCATGTGTCGCAGAAGGGTGCGTCTCCCATCATATGTGAGAGCTGTTCATCCAGGACCATGGTCCGAGGTTGATGCTGGTGCTGATCCGCGGATTCTGTCTGTGCAGGGGTGGCCTGCGCAACGTGTTTGGCGCCGTTTACGCCGTTCGCCTGTGGGCCCGATACAGGACCGGATTCCGGAGCATCTGATGATTGAGATTCTGTTTCAGATTTGGGCTCTTGTTCGGCAAGCGGCATCGGTGTTGAAGCATCATTTGCCGCAGCCTGATTCGATGCCACCATTTTGTTTTCGAGTTCATGGTGGTCATCGATGTCGGAAGCGATGTCTTCGGGCTTTACTTGCAGGAAGTCCGTTCTGCCCTGGTATTCATACCCCAGCACCCGGAAGACGTAGTCGATTACCGATGTGGAAAACTTGATATTCGGATGGTCTACCGTTCCCCATGGCTCGAAGCGGGTGAATGTGAATGTCTCCACGTATTCCTCGAGGGGGACACCATACTTCAGGCCCTTCGATATTGCGATTGCGAAACAGTTCAGGATGCTTCTGAATGGGGCGCCCTCCTTGTGCATATCGATAAAGATTTCGCCCAGGGTTCCATCCTCGTATTCCCCTGTGCGGAGGAACACCTTTTGACCGGCGACTCTGGCCTCCTGGGTGAACCCTCCACGCTTGGAAGGCAGGCGCCGCTCCACGCCACGAAGTTCCAGTGCTTCTGTTTCTGCAGGCACGGTTGCGGTGGAGACCAGTGCGGCTTCCGCTTCTTTGCTTGCACCGTTGGTTTCTGCCCCTTCATCGTCTGTGCTCGACGAGGTACTTAGCGGTTGTGACAATTTAGAACCATCTCGATAGATGGCGATGGCTTTCAGTCCCAAACGCCACCCCTCGACGTATAACGACTCAATTCTCTGGGCGGTGGTTTCCGTGGGGACATTGACTGTCTTTGAGATGGCTCCACAGATGAATTTCTGTGCTGCAGACATCATGGTAATGTGGGCGTCCGGGGCGATAAACCGCTTGCCTCGCTTGCCGCACTTGTTGGCGCAGTCGAAGACGGGCAGGTGTTTGTCCTGTATATGAGGTGCACCTTCTACGGTCATTTGGCCACAGACAACGCCATTGGCCTCTTCGATCTGTTCTGCGGTGAACCCGAGGGACTTGAGCAAATCGAAGTTTTTGTCATTATACTGATCGGGTGTGAAACCGAGCCTGCTCATCATTTCATCGCCCAGGGCCCAGGGCATAAAGGCATAGGAGAGTTCGAAGACGCCCGAGAGGGAGGCTTCAACTTTCAGGAGATCCTCTGGTGTGAACCCCTTTTCCTTCAGGGATTCCCTGTTGACATGCGGACTGTCCAGAAGTGTGAGCGTGCCGCAGATGTAGGCGATGATGTCTTCGATCTGGTCTTCCGAGTATCCCAAGCGCTGGAGCGCCCTGGGGACGGTAAGATTGACGATTTTGAAATACCCTCCGCCAGACAGCTTTTTGAATTTCACCAGCGCAAAATCTGGTTCTATTCCTGTGGTATCACAATCCATCAACAAGCCGATGGTTCCGGTAGGCGCAATGACGGTCGCCTGTGCGTTGCGATATCCGAATTTTTGACCCAGTTCCACAGCCTGGTCCCAGTCTTCTTTTGCGGCAGCCAGCAGGTCCGCAGGGCACAAATCCTTGTCTATCTGGTAGGCGGCATCGCGATGCATATTCATAACTTTTAGCATCGGATCTTTGTTTTTCTCATATCCTGCGAAGGGGCCTTTGTCTGCTGCCATTTGCGCAGAGGTTACATAGGCGTGGCCGCACATGATCGCGGTTATGGCAGAGCAGATCGATCGACCTTCTTCACTGTCGTAGGGCAGACCCAGGACCATTAGCAATGTGCCCAGGTTGGCATAGCCGAGTCCGAGCGGTCTGTAATCGTGGCTGTTCTGGGCGATGCGCTTGGTGGGATAAGAAGCGAACCCAACAAGAATTTCCTGAGCCATGAAGAAAATTCGGCAGGCGTAACGGAAGCCTTCGATGTCGAAGTGACCATCTTCCTG
Source organism: Latescibacteria bacterium UBA2968 (assembly GCA_963694355.1). Classification (GTDB taxonomy): domain Bacteria; phylum Latescibacterota; class UBA2968; order UBA2968. The sequence continues at coordinate 3,112 of CAVOEZ010000667.1, forward strand.
GAAGAACTTCATCAAATTGATGGAGGACAGGTTGCAGGC
>CAVOEZ010000668.1:0-3140 GCA_963694355.1 Latescibacteria bacterium UBA2968
ATGCTGACCAGGGATTTTCCGGCCGTAAGTACATAGTGTCCTCGCCTTTCTGGATCGTTGTAGAAATGCGAGAGACCGAAGGGATTGGCCGTCATCAGACCGTAGTTGCGAACGTGCCAGTATGTGGGATAACGGAAACTTTCCGGATGGTCCATAATCGCGATGCCCACGCGATGGCCGTTCACCGGCCCTGAGTAGTCGCACCATGGCGCCTGCTTTCCCCAGGTCTCATCTTCGTTCTTGCCACCCATACCATTCTCGATCTGTCCGCCCAGTTCTGCCCGCACATCCATGCTCTCCTCGACCCGAACGGACGCCAGTCCACCTTCCTTCGTGTCTCCGAAAAGCACATCGATCTTGGGTGCGGTCAGCGTCAGGTGCAAATCGATCACCCTTGTGTCTGCAGGGGTATTGTAGAACGTCCACTCGGCACGTTCTTCACAGATCACGTTCGAGCCATGTTCTCCCCGCCACGCTTCTGCACCCTCCCAGTTGCCCACCGCCAGAATTCTCCCATAGACAGGACCGCTCTCCAGAGCCTCGAATCGCTGATGACGGGTCCAGGCGTGACCTTCACCCTCCGCCCAGTTATTCCAGCCGCTCACGTGACCGTGGGAAATCCATATGGAGCGATGATGATGGTGGTCCCCTTCGCCCTCCTGGATCAGTCGCCGGGTCACCCCGTCACCGTAGGGTCCTATGACAGGATACAGATGGGGGCGCACAAGGTCTTTTCCATACCTGTAACTCGTAAAATGTGACCCGCCGATCTTCACTTCTACTTCATCACCTGTGTCGGAAAGAAGGACTCCCGGACTCTCGGCAGATTCACCGAACTCCAGGTCATAGACGGCATGCTCGCCCGCCGGTAGATCGTCGATGATCCAGCTTACGTGGAGCCCGCTTTCAACTTCTCTCGTCTGTGCGGAAATCTCCTCTCCTGCCAGAAAGAGCTTCGCACCTGCCGTCTTTTTCGGCGCCGCCACAGTCGTCGACACGGGACAGTTGGTTCTCCTGTGCGGTCCAGCCTCAACAGTCAGTTTCAGATCAGCCAATTTTAATCCTCCCGATTGAATAATTGTATCCAGCATTGCTTTCGAATCTTAGATACACAATTCACTTCCAATGTCAAGGCATTTACCGTCCAGTTTGGACACGAACGGGATTACCGGTTGACACCACAACCGACGCCCACTATCATATCCAAACTTAAAGATAACACTCACCATCAGGAGCAGCTATGTCAGCAGACAAACCGAATATTCTCGTCCTTATGACGGATCAACAGCGCCTGGACACGATCAGTGCCTATGGCTTGAACCCCATCTGCAGAACCCCTCACATCGACCGCCTGGCAAGTCAGGGGGTGCGGTTCACTCATGCCTTTACACCCACTGCGATTTGCTCACCTGCAAGGGCATCCTTCTACACGGGAATGTATCCGCATCACCACGGTGTAACCGGAAATGGTCTCTGCCTAAAGGAGAACGTGAAGGGGATCAATCACTACCTTGCAGAGGCTGGCTACCAGAACGGATATGCAGGGAAGTGGCACGTGGATGAGGAGCGAACACCGACAGATCTCGGGTTTACAGGTAAGGATTTCCTGGGATACGCTTTTCCTGGCTCTGGCGTACTGCCGGGACTCACCTTCGGCTCTCCACCTAAAAATTCACCAAATCCGTATGAAGTCTACCTGGATGAGCTGGGAGGGGAGCGACCTTCGGTATCTGAACGATTCGTCGGCACGAACCCCAATTGCGATTCCCAGGAAATGTTCGCACTGCACGACGGTCCTGTGGAATCGTGCATCGAGTATTTCGTGGCGGAAGAGACAAACCGGTTGCTGGAGACATTTGCTGGAGAAGACAAGCCGTTCTTCCTCTGGTCCAACTTCTGGGGTCCCCACACCCCCTGCTTGATCCCGGAGCCATACTTTTCAATGTACGACCCCACTGAGATCCCTGAACACCCGAGTTATTGCGAAACATTCGAAGGCAAACCATACGTACAAAAGCACATCGAGAAGATGTGGGGTCTGGGTGATTATGGTTGGGAAGGCTTCCGTGAAATCGTCGCCAAATACTACGGGCACTGTACCCTGATTGACGATATGGTCGGCCGCATTCTCGCCACGCTGGAGAGACTTGGGCTTGCGGACAACACCGTCGTGATCTTCACATCCGACCACGGCGACTGTCTGGGCGCCCACAAGCTCATCGAAAAGGGTGAGTTCATGTATGACGAGATCTACCGGATTCCACTCGTCGTGTCCCATCCGGATTGCACCGAACCCGGTTCAGTCGATGATGACTTCGTCTATTTCCACGAGGTGACCTGCTCTGCACTCGATATGGCAGGGATTCCCGTACCCGATTCCATGGACGGTGAATCCTTCCTGCCCGCCATGATTGGCGGATCTGAGCCAAGCCCTCGTGAAGAAGTATTCTGTGTCTTCGACCGACACTTCACAGTCGCAAATCAGCGCATGGTGCGAACTCGAACGCACCAGCTTACTTTCAATTCGAGTGACACCGGGGAATTGTATGATCTTGTGGCAGACCCGTACCAGCTCCAGAACATTTATCACGAACCCGGTAGCTCGGCGCTCAGATCAGATCTGCTGAATAGGATGGAACGCTATATGCGGGATCTGGGAGATCCGGTTTACAGCTGGTTCAAGCGAATCGCATCAGAGAATTGAACGCACGATGGAGTCGATCAGATGAAAAAGCTGGCCCCGAATCTGTTTGACCTGCCGGATCCCCTTCCTGAGACCGAGCAATTCGATACTCTGGTTCAGGACAAGGGCGTCCACATCGAGCGAATCATTTCAGCCGGACAGAACACACCGGACGGGGAATGGTATGATCAGGTGAGAGACGAATGGGTTCTGCTAATCCAGGGAAGAGCCGAAATCTCTTACGAAGATGGAGAAGCGACCCGCCTGGGTCCTGGAGATCACGTGTTGATTCCGGCTCACAAGAGGCACAGGGTCCAGGAAACCAGCATAGACCCGCCCTGTATCTGGCTGGCGGTCCATGCCAGGATGCTCTGAAATGGCCCATCTTTCCACCCGTCAACGAACACATAGGAGCCACCCTCGAGGAGACCATGATGTCTAATCATCCGCTCATCCG
>CAVOEZ010000669.1:0-3140 GCA_963694355.1 Latescibacteria bacterium UBA2968
CACTGTCCTAGTCGCAATTGCGGCTGGCGTTCCCCTCGGTCTTGTTTCTGGCTTCATTGGGGGTCGATTTGATAACGTTGTGATGCGAATAATGGATGCGTTTCTCAGTTTTCCGGCCATAATGCTTGCTTTGGCCTTAATGGGTATACTGGGTCCGGATATTCAGAACGTGATTCTGGCCCTAGGTGTCGTATATATGCCGACCTTTGCGCGACTTGCGCGTGCGTCTACCCTATCAGTGAAGGAGGAAAAATACATCACAGCTGCCCGTAACGTAGGAGTTTCCACCCCTAAAATTTTGTTCGCTCACATTCTACCCAACATCATTGCCCCTCTCGTTGTACAGGCGACCTTTAATTTTTCTTCAGCCATCGTGGCTGCTGCCACACTTAGTTTCCTAGGGTTAGGGGTGCAGCCGCCGACTCCTGATTGGGGTTTTGATCTGAGCGAGGGCCGGCGCTACGTCCGGTTAGCTCCGTGGTTGACTCTGGCCCCAACGATTGCGATCAGCATCACTGTGCTTGGCATCAACTTCTTCGGTGATGGCCTTCGAGACGCCCTTGACCCACGCTATCGGTCGGAGTCAAAATAACTGGTTAGGAACGAAAAAATGATTAAGAACTCGTTTGAAAGATCAAAGTCAATCTACATTTATTTCATTGACTAATTTCAGAATCACATCTGGAGAGATTTGGATTCTCTTTGAGTCTGGGTATAAAAATCGATTATCCAACTCACTGATCTTTCAATTGTTATAGCTCACATTCAGTTCCAAATAGCGAACGTCAAACAGATTCTAATCAGACTCTCTAGGATTAGATGTTTATTTCGAAAATCATCATCCAAATCTGACCCTGTCGCAAAAGTGATGTGCCTGTCTCCAAGATTTATCAATGACACATTTACTTGAAGTAAAAGACCTGGTGACCCGGTTCAAAACAGAAGACGGCACCGTGCATGCCGTGAACGGCATATCTTACAGGCTTGCCGTGGGAGAATCATTGGCGATTGTTGGCGAAAGCGGGTCAGGGAAAACGGTAAACGTCCTCTCCATCTTGGGGCTGATCCCGTCACCACCAGGACGGATTGAGCGGGGAGAAGTTTGGTTCAAGGGTCGCAACTTGCTCAGGCTGTCTGAACAAGAGATCCGCCAAGTTCGGGGCCAAGAAATCGCCATGGTTTTCCAAGATCCGATGACCTCCCTCAATCCCGTGCTCACGGTGGGGATACAGGTAACGGAAGCCTTAACGGCGCATCGACTTATCGGTCGTAAGGAAGCCACACAAAAAGCAGTTGAGATGCTGAGCTTAGTGGGTATCCCGGATGCTTCTGAGCGGCTTAGGCATTATCCACATCAGTTTTCTGGTGGACAGCGACAGCGCATCGGCATCGCTATGGCACTAATCTGCAGCCCCTCGCTTCTCATTGCGGATGAACCGACAACAGCGCTTGATGTTACCATCCAGGCCCAAATCACGGAGCTTGTGGCCGATTTGCAGCGCCGGCTGGGAATGGCCATCATCTGGATAACCCACGATCTGGGTGTGGTGGCTGGATTGGTAGAAAAAGTTGCAGTGATGTATGCGGGGCATATCGTCGAAATGGCCTCTGTGCGTGATCTCTATTTCAAAACCAGCCATACTTATACCTTAGGATTGCTGGCATCCATTCCCAGCATTGATGGAAAGGAAGAAAGGCTTGTTCCTATTAATGGATCACCACCAGATTTACTACAGGAAACGCAGGGGTGTCCATTTACACCACGCTGCCGCTTTGTCATCGATCGCTGCAGGAGGGAAAACCCACCCTTGGTGCCAATCATTAGCACCGACCATTTCTCAGCCTGTTGGAATTGGGAGGAGGTGCGCAATGAAGCAGATCAAGCCGCTCGGATGACGCCGGTAGTAGGATCGGTAAGAAAAGAGGATAACAATCGAGAAGAGACGTTAGACACAGTTCTAGAAGTCCATGATCTGAAGAAACACTTTCCTATTTATCGGGGTATTTTGGGACGTCGGGTCGGGTCGGTAAAGGCGGTCGATGGAATCAGCTTTCATATCAAGCGTGGCGAGACCTTGGGGCTGGTTGGCGAGAGTGGCTGCGGCAAATCGACGACCGGTGAGACAATCCTGCAATTGTTAGAACCAACCGATGGTCAGATTGTCTTCATGGGGCAGGATCTGACGACTCTCAAGGTCCAAGAACTTCGCCAGATACGCCGGCATATGCAGATGATCTTTCAGGATCCTTACGCTTCACTGAACCCACGACATACGGTGGGCAGCCTCATCAGCGTAGGGTTACACACCCATAACATCGGCCATGGCAGGGAACGCCAAGAACACGTGGCACAGTTAATGAAAATGGTGGGCCTCGACCCATCTTTTGTCAGCCGTTATCCCCATGAATTTTCGGGGGGCCAGCGGCAACGTATCGGCATTGCCCGTGCACTCGCCACCAAACCAACTTTCATTGTGGCCGATGAGCCCATTTCTGCACTCGATGTTTCCATCCAGGCACAGGTCATTAACCTACTCAAGGATTTGAAAGATGAACTGGGTTTGACCTATCTCTTGATCGCCCATGATCTCTCCATGGTGCGATACCTCAGTGACCGAGTAGCGGTAATGTACTTGGGGCGCATCGTGGAGCTTGGAGATCGGGACGAGGTATTCGAGCAGCCTTTGCACCCGTACACCCAGGCGTTGCAGTCGGCCGTGCCCATTCCCAATCCAGATACGGAAGCGAAGCGGCAGCGTGTCGTGCTGGAGGGAGACGTGCCCAATCCCGCTAATCCACCCCAGAAATGCCATTTTCATCCCCGTTGTACTTATGCCACGGATGTATGCCGTAACGAGCATCCCCTATTCCGCAACTTGGGCAGTGAAGCCCGACCCCATCGAGTGGCTTGCCATCATGCTGAACGGTTTTGTTGATTGGCAACAGGTTCAGGCTTTCGCAAATAGAGACCAGCCTCTAACTTTAGCAACTACCAGACAAAGTCTTAACTTTAAACGAAAGTAACAAATCCGGAGATCCTGAACCCTTCAGAACTTTCCCTCCTCACTGCCTGAAGCCCCCCTGCTTCATCTTCCTTCTCTTCCCAATCTGGACAATCAGCAAGGACTAGAGCACTCTCC
>CAVOEZ010000670.1:0-3124 GCA_963694355.1 Latescibacteria bacterium UBA2968
AACGGCCGCCGAATCGTTTTCGTCAAGATGTGGACCGGCCAGACCACCTCGTATCTGTTCATCGATGCGGAGACCGGAGAGCTTGACCAGATTTATCCAGAGGGTGAAGGTTGGGGTGCGTTCCAGGTGTTCTGGACGCCGGACAATGTGATCTATGACACAATGGATAACCACCTTGTAGCCATCGATGTGGTGGAGCGAAAGGTTAGAAAACTTGGGCCATTTGATCATCGAATGGCCATGCATTACCTGGCAGCGGATGACGGAACGGTCTACGCTGGTCTCTACCCGAACGCAACGCTGCTGTCTTACAACCCGTCCACGGACACGTTCAAAGACCATGGTCCCCTGAATGAAGAAGTATGGCCCCAGTACCCGCGACTCTCCACGGATGCCTCCGGATGGCTCTATTCTGGAATCAGCATTCAGGAGATGCAGATGGTCGGATACAATCCTGAGACTGGCGAAAAGCGATCCCTCATTCCTGCAGAGCAGCGACAGAGAGGGAACACCGAGATCCACCTGGGGATCGATGGAAAGGTCTACGCGAATGCCGGCGACTGGGGTTGGCACGTGCTGTCAGAAGGAAGCGCAAGTCCGATAGCGGGAGATCCGGTCGAGGCTGTTCCGAGCAACACGGACACTTTCCCGGATGGGTCACGTTATACCAGTGTCGATGTAATGGACAAGAAGATGTCCATTCTGGACAAAGGGGCTGAGGAACCCAGGGAGGTTCATTTCGACTATGAAAGCGCGGGCGTCAACATTTACACGATTATCCCGGGTCCCGATGAAAAGGTCTACGGGGCAACCGGAATTCCACTGCGGATCTGGTGTTTGGACCCCGCTACAGGTGAGATCGTGAATAGAGGACTGAACGGAAATCGAGGTCACGTCAACCAGTGGGTGCGGCAGGGGGATCGCTTGTTCGGGGCAATATACAGCTCGGGCGAAGTGGTCGAATACAATCCGCTCGAGCCTTATGACGATGACCTCGAGCAGGAAAGGCCAAACCCCCGGATCGCACATCACGCGGAAGAGGCAAGAGACCTGTTCGGGCGTCCTCACGCGGTGCTCGCTCATAACGATGGTCGGAGTATCCTAGTTGGGGGTAACGCGGCTCGCGTGCTGATGGGCAGCGGGTTGCTCATTTATGATACCGAGACAGAAAAAGGCACTCTGATCGACCGGGCAGACCTGATCCCGAATCAGGGCATCAATGCAATGGTGTCGTTGCCGGACGGAGATGTGCTTTTAGGAACTTCCACACAGGCACCTACCGGAGGTGTTGCGGAAGAGGACAAGACGGCTATCATCTACAGGCTGGACATGAAGACGCACACGATCAAGGGCAGATGGCCCCTGGATCCCGATACACCGGCGGTGCGTGATATGGTGGTCGCCGACGGTCTGGTATACGGTGTGGCCGAACCGGACCGCTTCTTTGTGTTCGACCCGGTGAAAGGCGCATTCATGTCCGATGAATCGTGGAAAGATTATGGAGAGGTGTCCGGGTGGCAAGCCCCGAGGTGTTTGACGATTGGCCCTGACCAAAACCTCTATGCCCTCTTCAGGGACGCAGTAGTTTGTATCGAGCGAGGGACTCTGGCGCACCGGGCGATCTCACGGCCGGACCTGCCCATTACTTCGGGAATTGCGATTGCAGGTGGACGTTTATATTTCGGGAGTGGGCCGAGGTTGTTCAGCTGCGATCTGGATATGTAGCGTACTGCAGCTTCGCGAGGGTGACCTTTGAACGTGGGTATGTTTGCTGATTGCATTCCGGTGATATGGACCTTATTATGCCACCGCGTTGGCTGAGTTGAAAATGTTCAGGATCTTGTGTAAAAAGATGATCGCCTGACATTCAAAAGGGGATACGATTTAAATCGTATCCCCTTTTGAATGTCTCCTGGGCAGACTCTTTCGATCTCTTTCCTCAGCGTCTTATAGAATGTGAAAAGGTCTCAGCCATTCGTAGTTGCTGGCAGTCACCAGATTCGCTCCTTCGTGGTGATAGTGCGTTTTTACCTGATCACAGAGATCTTTTCCCTCGGTCGCTTCCCAATCTGCAAGGGTTTTGTATTCGAACAGATGGATGAATTCCAGCGCGTTCCCGAAGGCCACGCGGTAGGAAGACAGGTGTTTGCGGTTAGGCAGCTTGTTGAATTCGCGGATGACACTCTTGGTCTTCTTAACATATGCTTCACGATGTACATACGGCACCGTGTTGGAAACCTTCAAAATCCAGGCATTGCAGCACCTCCTGAGTGGTGGATACGTTAGGTTCTATGCAGTTTCTGCCGGGCAAGGTAGGTTGCAGAATGAGATTTGGCAATTATTGTTTTTTGACATGGCAATTGGGTCGGAAGGCAAAATCAATCAGGAATCAATTTACATGAAGAATGGTTACACATTTGGTGCTCAGCTTCTCTTGAGTACAGGTATTGCGTTTCTGCTCTCGATATCGGTGGTTGCAGAAGAGGCATTCGTGATCATCTCGTCGGAGCCGATGGCGGATTCGTGGCGATGGACAGACTTCGACCATGACGCAGGCCTCGCGGCAAGACTGCACGATGTGTATGAGGACCGGAACGGCAATCTGTGGTTTTCCACTGTGCGCGGCGCCCAAAAATACGACGGATATGCGTGGACCACATACAACTCCAGCGACGGACTCGCGAGTGGAGAAGTGCATTCGACCATGCAGACCCGGGAAGGCGAAATGTGGTTTGGCACCTGGGGAGCAGGTATCAGTAGATTCGATGGGGAAAACTGGAAGACCTACACGACCAGCGACGGCCTGGCCGGGAATTTCATGATGTGGCGGGGGTTGGTCCAGGCAAAGGACGGCGCCATATGGGCAGGGTTTTTTGCATGGGGTGATACGACCGGGATGCGTGGAGGGATCAGCCGGTTCGATGGCGAGAAATGGTCTCCTGTCGAGGTTTCCGCAGGTCCCGCGAGGCCGAATATCGTAAAGATCCACGCGGCGAAAGATGGCACCCTCTGGTTCACGACCTGGGGTCACGGTATTCTCCGATTCGATGGTAAAAAATGGACCCGGTTTACCACAAAAGAGGGGATGCCCGGGAATCTGGGCATCGATATCCTGGAGAGCCGT
>CAVOEZ010000671.1:0-3117 GCA_963694355.1 Latescibacteria bacterium UBA2968
TTCCAATTTTGGTATTGAGATGGAGTTTCTCGAACTGGCATACAACGGGTTCGAGCCGGCCGATTTCTGGCAGAATCGGAAAACAGGTCAATGGATTTTCGAAGAGAGAGAAGCCTATGTGGGCGGCCGGAGGTTTCGCATCCCACTGGTAGTGATGATCGCGGGCGTGCGAAGTCAATTCGTCAAGCGAAATGGTGAACCGGCTTCTGTGGAGAGAATGAGAGATAAAATTCAGATGGCCATTACCCAGATGCGGCTAGGATTTGCGGAAGGCGTGGTGACATACGCTTTGCTGAAGGACTTCCGGGATGAGGTGTTTGGGGCCGTTTGGCAGTTGTTCCTGAGGGCGCGCCGCTCCCAAAGTGCGGATTTCGACGCGAACGGTAGAGTGGATTTCGATGACTTCCTGCTGTTTGTTCAGGCATTCGGCCGCAGTGTCGGCACAGACGATGGACCGCTCGCCCCATTTGATCTGGATGTGGACGGTGAAGTTGGCTTTGGCGATTTTGCACTTTTTGCCCAGGTCTACGACAGGTAGGCTGGAAAAGCCCTAAGATTATCATCGATGCGTGAGGAACCCCAGTTGGACCTAATCAATTCGGTTGTGTTAAAGCCTCAATAGGAAATGCGTCTGGTCCAGTCCAAAATTATAAAGCGTTACTTAACAGTAAATTAAGTGTTGTATCGGCGTTTCAGGAAATGATCGGCACGTCTCTTGCAACCTTTTTCTTCCGAATATTCGGTTGTGCGTTAAGACACACGAAATTTGGGGGCTTCTATAGTGTTTCGAATGCCAGGTCTTGCCATCGCCATATCCCTGGTGCTGATGATCGGGTGCGGCAGTAAAGAAAACGGTTCCTCTGTTACAGGAGACACGAAACCGCCAACAGGTGATTCTGGCGGGTCGACTTCCACAGGTGGGACCGGAAGTTATGCGGCAAGAGACCCTCGGCCAGGAGGCAATTATCTGGATGTGAATTCATTTCCGCAGGGTGATATCGTCAGTGGTGGCGTGGGGAAGGATCAGATCCCATCCCTGAATCAACCAAGATTTGTGGATCAGGATTCTCCCGAAGCCTTCTATATCCGCCCGGATGATCTTGTCCTTGGTGTCGTGATCAATGGGGAGGCGAAAGCATATCCCCACAACATTGGTTGGCACCACGAGATCATCAATGATGAGGTGGGGGGCCACAGAATCGTGGTGAGTTTGTGTCCTTTGACGGGCACCGGAATGGTCTTTGATGGGCAGCCGGAGAGTGGAGACCTTGTGGCAATGGGTGTTTCTGGGCTGCTTTTCAACAACAATCTCATTATGTACAGCAAGGTCGATGACAATTCGCTGTTTCCGCAGATGACGGGCAGGGCGATCTCCGGACCACAGAAAGGGAAGTCTCTGGAACTTCTGCCGGTGATAGAGACGACTTGGGATTACTGGAGAATGCTCTATCCTGAATCAAAGGTTGTAAGTGGCTTCACGGGGATATACGATGCAGGTCAGTACACCAACTATCCCTACATGTCTCAGGGAGATTACCGTTACGAGAGCAATTATATTCTGTTTCCAATGGCGCCTTCCCCAACCGTTACGCAGTATTTCGGCTTGAAGCAGATTACGCTGGGTGTGAGATTCGGGGAGATTGCGAAAGCTTATCCATTCCCGGCTATGGGGAAAGAAGCGGTGATCAATGATGAAGTAGCCGGAACAAAGCTCGTGGTCGTATTCTATGAGCTTCACAAACTTGCGATTCCCTATGCGCGTGCACTGACCGTTGATGGCGAGTCTCTGACGCTGACGTTCGACAAGATCGAATCTGACGACAGGGTGTATCCTTTTTTGATGAAAGACAGGGAAACAGCCTCCACCTGGAACCTGAAGGGGGAAGGAATCCGCGGTCCACTCCTGGGGCACAAACTCACGCAGATTCCGGCCCACAATGCGTTCTGGTTCGCCTGGACCACCTTCTGGCGCAATACGGGTATCTACTGAGTTGCATCCGCCCACTCGCACCTTTCCATGAGAATCCTTTCCTACCCTCCTGTTGTGGTGATGCGGCAAAGCCGGTCTGAAATCCATCAGAAAGGCAATAAATTATTAATTATAAAACAATTAGAAAAATACTAATGATGGCAATTGTCCCACCGGCACACGTCTTGCGTTACCATACCTGCATATATTAGCAGCAGCTCTCGCCGGAAGGTTAGATTGACCGAAGAGGAGGTTACGAAAATGAAAAGATTCTGGACTCTGACAACAATACTCGTTCTAGCAATGGGATTGTACGGTTGTGGTGGCAGCAACAACAATAGCGGAGGTGGTTCGCCGGTTGGCGGCACGGGTGGAACGGGTGGTGGCAGTTCGACGGGTGGAGGTTCCTCGTCGGGAGGCACCGGAACCAGCGGCAGCAGTATCGCACGGGAGGCGAAAACGGGAGGAAATTATCTGGACCCCTTTACGTTTCCAATTGGATCGATTCTGCCGGTGCAGTGTAAGGACTGTATTCCTGCACTTACCGACCCCCAATTCGTTGGCTCCAATGAGGAAGGTGCGGCATATCTCAGAGGCGACGATCTCGTGATCGGCGTCGTTGTCGATGGGGTTGCCAGGGCCTATCCACACAATATCGGCTGGTGGCACGAAATCGTGAACGACAATGTGGGAGGCACCCCGATCATAGTGACCCTTTGTCCGCTAACAGGTACAGGTATGGTTTTCAATGGCCGCTCCGCCACGGACGGAAGCAGGATTACGCTTGGCGTGTCCGGACTTTTGTTCAACAACAATCTGGTGATGTATGACCGGCGAGACCAGGAGACCCTTTACCCCCAGATTACCTACAAGGCGATGATTGGGCCCAAGGAGGGGGAGGAACTCGAACTGCTCCCCATGACCGAAACCACCTGGGACTACTGGAAAAAGCTGTATCCAAATACGACGGTGCTCAGTGGGAATTCGGGCGGGTATGGAATCAGCAGGTATACGGTCTATCCCTACACCGATCAAGGTGACTATCGTAGTGAACACGACTACATTCTTTTCCCGCTGACCGGCACGTCTACAGCTTCCTTCTTCGGTGCAAAAGACATGGCCATGGGAGTCCGCTTCGGAGAGATTGT
>CAVOEZ010000672.1:0-3110 GCA_963694355.1 Latescibacteria bacterium UBA2968
ATCCGAATCATCCATCCGGGATGCGGATGTTGCGCTGGAGGTGGAAGAATTCACAAGATCCCAGATCCTGGTCCAGTCCACAACCTCCATGCTCGCGCAGGCAAACGTGATACCACAGAGCGCTTTGTCGCTGCTGCAATAGATTCGGCCGGCAGTAACCATGCAAAACGGCACTGTCCTTTTTTTTAGGGCCGTGCCGTTTGATGTGTACGTATGGTTTTGACTTTTCCAAAAGCTTGTGCTATTTTGGCGACTGATTTAAACCGGGTTCCGAATCCCTTGCGGTTAATGTTTCGGGTACGAGCAAGGCAAATATTCCGGATGCGATGAGACCAAAGCCTGCGATGACGAATGTAGCCGGAGTAAGTCCCACAAGGTCCGCTACGCCCCCAACCACCAGGGGGGCTCCCATTTGTCCACTGTCTCCAATGAGCCGCCAGGCCCCCAGAAACTCTCCCACAGCGCCTTCCGGCGCCAGGTCTGCTCCCAGCGTCATCATTGTTCCGGATCCAATCCCGTTCCCGAACCCCAACAGGCAAGTTACCGCCAGCAACCCGGTATACGTCTCCGTGAACGGAATCATGGCCATTGCCACCGCCTGGATGAAGAAGCAGGGGACGACCGCAAATTTTCGACCGAAGCGGTCCATGATCACTCCCGCAGGATAAAACATAGACATATCTACGAATGCGGAAATGCTCACGATCCAACCGACTTCCTGAACACTCAAGCCGAGGACATCGGCGGCGAACAGGGGAACGATGGTGTTGCGCCCTGCTCTGATCATTTGTGCAAACAGGGCTCCGCTTCCCGCAGTGGCAAGGGACCTGTGGTGTGTTTTGAATACTCCAGCAAAGTGTCCGAAAATATTGCCGGACAATTTTTTATGCGGTTTACCTTCTTCTTTTTCAGGGGCCTCGAAAAAGATAGATGAGGTTATCGAGACGACAACTGCCAGCGCACCATATATCAGGAAGGGGTAGCTCATCCCATAACCTGCCGCTATTACGCCTCCCACGGCCGGACCCGCAAATGTGCCAATGCGATTGATTCCACCGAACACAGAAAGCGCACGACCTCTTTGATAGACGGCTGTTACGTCGGTCATGTAGGCGTGTCTTGAGATATTCCAGAAGGAATTGCCGATTCCGGATAACATGCGCAGAAGGACTATCTGGGTAATGGTGGTGGCCCAGAAAAGGGCCAATACCGAGAACGCCACGCAGGTTACCCCCAGAATCATGACAAGTTTTCTGGAATATCTGCGCAAGAGGAGACCACTGGGAAGGTCTGCGATCAGCATCCCGATGCCATCGCCAGCCAGAACCAGGCCGATGAGCCCATAGGAGATGTCAAACGACTTCGCGTAAAGTGGCAGGATAGGGATCATCATCCCGCGTCCGAAGGATAGCAGCAGGGTGGGGAGGAAAACCGGCAGAATCAGGGGGTGGCGGTTTCGGGCGGACATGAGGCCTCGACAAGATTTAAACAATTGGCGCAGAAAATACGGCTAATCGATTGTCACACAATTTATTATGGTGAATATGATCTGTCTGTTACACGCTCCAAGCAAGTTTTAGTTTAAACACCACGGCAGCCTTTGTCAAGGACACAAGGAGCGTTGTGAACTACAGAAAGATGGGGCGAACCGGACTCGAGGTGAGCGAGATCGGACTGGGAACCTGGGCGTTTGCTTCGCGATCCTACGGTGACGTCGCTGAGTCTGACGCTCTGGCGGCCATTCGTTCTGCCCTAGAAGCCGGCATAACGCTGTTCGACACTGCGCCGCTTTACGGAGATTCTGACCAGGACGGGATCTCAGAGCGCATTCTGGGAAAAGGTCTTGGCGCTGACCGTAATCGCGTTTACGTCTCTTCCAAATTTGGGCGGCGAGCGACCCTTCGGGCGGCCGCTGAATTCAACGCGGAGGCAGCGAAGCGATCAGTGGACGAGAGCCTCGACCGACTGGGAACCGATCATATCGATGTCCTATTCTTTCACTCCCCCTTTGGCGCAACGGATATAGTCGACGATGTATGGGAGGCCCTGGCCGACCTCAAGGCGAGTGGAAAGGTCCGGTTCATTGGCCATTCCATATCGAAATTCGAGGACACTCAGGGCCTTGCCAGGGAATGGGCAACCGGGGGGCTGATCGATGTGATTCAGGTGGTATACAGTCTCATGAATCGCGAGGCTGCAGCATTGATGGCTGATCTCGGCAGCAACGGAATGGGTGTGATTGCACGTGAGTCGCTCGCGAACGGGTTCCTTTCCGGGGCGATTACCCGTGACACCTCGTTCCCGCGGAATAACCTGAACTCGCGATACTCGGCGGAAGAAATCGATGCACGTGTAGGCTACGTCGAGCGATTGAGCTTTCTGCTCCGAGGATCCGTGCAAACCCTTCCGCAAGCGTCATTCAGGTGGGTGCTGGACAACCCTGATGTAACAACCGTTCTCAGCGGAGCCAAAACCAGGGATGAACTCGAGGACACGGTGATGACTTCAGGTATGGAAGGGTTCACCGAGGACGAGCACATTCGCGCACAGAACCTCCACACAAGGGACTTCTCAGCAGCATGAATACTGAAGAAATGACACTGAATCCAGATCAGGTGCGATTGTTCAGACACAACGGTTTTCTGAAGCTCCCAACCCCCTTGCCCAAGGAGACCGTTGCTGCACTGAAATCGACTGTCCTGAGAGATATCAACGGTGCAATCGAGCCAGTTGCCCGTGACGTGGAAGGCCGAGTCAACCGGATTTCAAAGCTTGCGGCTCGGCATTCGATATTCCTGGAAACTGCTGGAAGCAAAGAGGTTATACAGCCTCTCAAGTCCCTGCTCGGCCCCAATATCGAATTGGTTAGAAACCGGCACAACCACGCCACACTCAACCGTGCTACCACCCGGACGGACAGCTTCCACCGCGACGTGGCGCAATGGACAAGAAGTCTTGTGACGGTGATTTTCTACCTCGATGCATCCACCTTCGAAAAGGGCAGCACGGTGGTTATTCCGGGGTCTCATTTACTTCCGGGCATGGATGTGCTCCACAATCTGGACCGGGAGCCGAGTATTCAGGAGGCCGATATTCTGGATCAGGCTGTT
>CAVOEZ010000673.1:0-3096 GCA_963694355.1 Latescibacteria bacterium UBA2968
AGATATTTATGGAGCGCGTTCGCGTCTTCCAGCAGAAAATGGAGATCCTGTCGGACCTCCATCAGGTGAAGCGTGCGGGAAATAACCTGTGCGCTCCGGGACGAGCATACATCCCGATTGCCCAGCCCGTAAAGCATCATTCGGGAGAAGGGAACAACGTAAACTTCTTTATCAGCCATAGTTTATGCGATCAGATCTCGTCCACCCGAACCATCATCGGGGGAAGTAGGACGGCGTTCAGGAATGGTCAGAAACAGAAGAATCCATGATACCTAACCCCTCGATGGGTGTAAAGCGAAATCTGGCGATTTTCTGACCCTCAATCGGGCAACCGCTGGATCCTTTTGGCCGCCCATGACGACAATATCCTGAATACGATTATACAATACATGAACGGATGTATCCTTTGATGTCAGGTAATCTCACCCAGCCAATTTGACGAAGGCCAACCCACCGACAATAATCACAATCCCCAGACCCTTCCATACCGACATCTCTTCATTCAGATATAGAATTCCAAGTGCAGACCCAATCACCACAGAAACCTCCCGCGTTGCGACTATATAACTGACCTTCCCGAACTGCATCGCATAAAGCACGATCAGATAAGTAATCATCGATCCGGGTCCGATCAGGAACACATAGCGCTTCATCGTTCTCCATGCCTGCAAGGTCTCATCCCTTCTCACAATCAGCATATAGGGCGAAAGGAGCAGCTTGGAGATCAGAAAGAGCCCGAAGATATAATGGACGGGATGGATCAATCCTGCCCCCGCCTTGTCGATCACCGAATAGAGAATGATCGTCAGCCCAACCAAAAGCGCATAGAGCTCAGACCTGGCCTTTCCGCGAAACGAAAACTGCTTCAGACCCAGAGTAATGATCCCCAGGGCGATGGCCGAAATACCCGCGATGCCCCACACGGAAAGCTGCTCCCCGATCACCAGACTCGCTACAACAGCCGTCCCGGCCACACCTGTTCCCCTGGCCACGGGATATACAAAAGAAATATCCCCTTCTTCATAGGCCAGCGCGAGCAAGACAAAATAGGCCGCGTGAACCACACCCGTGGCGATCAGGAACGGGAGCGCGGCCCTTAAATCGGGAATCGTAATCGGCAACCACAGTACAAGCGGAAGCACCAGCAGACACGCCAGCCACCCCCCCAGCCACAGAATGCAGAGTGTGCTTGTTGCCTTGCGAGCCGCGAAATTCCACAATGCGTGAAGCACCGCGGAAATAAGCACCAGCAGAAAGACATTCAGCGTCATCTATTCACCTGGAAATCCGGAATACGATCGTGGACAAGCGGCTCTTCGTCTTGGAACAGGTTGTTCAAACCATTCAATAAGGGAGAGGCCGTTGGATACTGCTATTAACTGGAGGGAGAACATACTCATAACTTCATCGTCGTAAAAGCGCATACGACGAGACTCAATGATCTGTACCTCTCATTCTCGGTGTGGCAGAGTGTCCATTTGCACCGATGCAGGCGTCTTTAAGCCACGCATCGAACGCGCGCGGATGCTCTGATCATCTTCTCCGTGGACGCAGGGAATCCTCCGATCAACACATTGGCACGGGATTTGGTCCTTGGAGGATTCAACACCACGCCACGTTGTGACGTCGGTACCCCGATCGACGTAGACGGACACCCGGTACCGTACTGGACGGCTGGTTGCGCCTACACGACACCATTCAACCTGACGGGCCAACCGGTTGTGGTGATTCCCATGACGCAGTCGGCAGAAGGATTACCGATCGGTCTTCAGATCGTTGGACGTCGTTGGGGAAAAATAGAATTACTCCGGATCGCCGAGCAACTTGAAGCGCTGATCGGTCCTTGCAGGCAACCCCCAGGATACTAAAGGGGCCACAGACGAACTGAAAACACATAACATACAATGCGCCAGACGCGCTTCGCACGCAGGTGATTGCTGCGTTATACTGGAAAGGCGATGTTGTCCTCGCTAATTCTTGGGCAGTTTTCTAAACTGCCACCAGAAAGTGACAACAGACTTTTTCAAGAAACCTGAGAACCAGAACAGAAAAACGCTCTAATGCGTGCCATCCGTGCACGCCCCCAATGCAGCGCGCGTCATCGCTTAACACGCTGCTTGCAGGACAGAACTCAAAAATCTAAAGGGGCAATAGCAAAAAATACTTCATCGATTGGCCATTCTTATTGCTTATTGATGGTGAACGTTTTTCGATTCACACCCGCGTCGCACACTTTTGAAGTTAGCGGAAATGTGGAGCAGTGGAGACGGTCGTGATGTCGTGGTTATAAACGCCGCGCACCGAAAGAAGAATCTCTTTGAGAATTCATGTGCTTCACCCAAACCGAAGCAATCTGCATGGGCACTTTTCTTATGAACTGCCGCCCGCACTAATCATCGATTCTGGCGAGACCGTCAGGTTCAAGACACTTGATGCGGGTTGGGGAATTGCACGACCCGCCGAACCTGGATTTCCTACAGAGGTTTTCACCCCGAAGATGGACGGCAAGGACAATGGCCACGCGCTCATCGGTCCGGTAGAGGTCAAGAATGCTCAACCCGGAATGGTCCTCGAAATTCAGATCAATAGAATTCAACCAGGGACGTGGGGTTGGAATTTCGCTGGGGGAACCAAAGGCGGACTAAACACGCGACTTAACGTCAGCGAAGGTAAAAGGCACCACCTGCTTTGGGACCTGGATCCAGATACAATGGTTGGACGGAACCAAGATGGACATACTGTTGTGTTACGCCCTTTCATGGGAGTTATGGGCATGCCCCCGAATGAACCCGGGATACATCCAACAGGTCCCCCTCGTATTTGCGGAGGTAATCTCGACTGCAAGGAGCTTATCGCAGGAACTACACTCTTCCTTCCAATCCATGTCCCTGGTGCGCTATTTTCAGTTGGCGATGGTCACGCTGCACAAGGTGACGGTGAGGTCTCTGCAATTGCAATCGAGTGTCCGATGGAACTCGTAGATCTGACATTCTACTTAAGAGATGATATGAGGCTGGCCACTCCCCGCGCCAAAACAGCCGATGCATGGATTACCTTGGGTCTGCATGAGGACCTTAATGAAGCGACAGCTCTGGC
>CAVOEZ010000674.1:0-3095 GCA_963694355.1 Latescibacteria bacterium UBA2968
TGCCCGAGGTCAGCAACGCTTTCGCCCAGCCGGATAACGGGTTGGCGGAGGGCTCCCTGGAGGTATTCCTGATTGTAATGGGACCACCAGAGGTAGAGCTTCCGGTTCCACGCTTCGAGTAGTTCTGATCGGATTTCGGGTAGACTCAAGATCGCTTCCTGGATCGAAGTTCCCGGAGAAAGGAGGGGCTCACCGAACCTCGACCCACTTCCGCCACAGGACCGGACATGGTGAGGTCGTATTGTTCATCCATGCTGATGTGCAAGGTGCCGCCCGGTGCATTCACGGTTACAGGTGATTTGACCAGACCGAGACGAACCGCAGCGCTGGCCGCCGCACACGATGAGGATCCGGAGGCTTGCGTTTCTCCTGCGCCCCGCTCCCAGATGAGGATGAAGATTTCATTGGGTCCGGTGGGTACCGCGAGTTGAACGTTGATCCGCCTGGGGAAGAGTTTGTGGTTTTCCAGTTCCGGTCCCAGTTTCAGCAGATCCTCCCGGGTCCATTTCCTTCCTTTGGGCTTGAAGATTACGCAGTGTGGATTGCCGACGCTGATGCCGGTAAATGTGAGTTTCTGGCCGGCCGCGGTGATGGGTTGTTCGACGAGTTCATCCACTTTGAGGGTGCAGGGGAGCGCCGCGGGTTTAAATGTGGCTTTCCCCATATCCACCGTGGCCGCACTGGCATCTCCGTGGCGATCGATATGGAGCTGGATGCTGACCAGGCCGCCCTTAGTGTCTACTGAAAATGACTTTTTACGAGTCTTTCGGGTGGCATGGAGATATCGCGCGAAGATGCGCAAACCATTGCCGGATTTTTCGGCTTCGCTGCCATCGGGATTATAAATTCTGAGGCCGAAATCGGCACGTTTGGATTTTTCCAGGGTGAGGATGCCGTCACTGCCTACACCCCAGTTGCGATCGCAGATGAGGCGAATATTGGCAGGTGTAAGTCGAAATTCCAGATGGGCCGGGTCCATTACGATGTAGTCATTCCCAAGTCCATGGCCTTTGAAAAATCCGTTCTTCATCGTTCCTCCGCTTGATTTTGCAGTGGGTGTGGGTATTATGCAGGAATGGGACGTTCTGCGCAGGGTGTTGGGCTACGGGTATAAACAGGGCGGCTCAGTCTTGCCAGACGAGGAGCACACCCATAGTTTCTCCGAGATTGTTGTAGAGCAGGTCAAAGGCTTCGGGGGCATCTGCGTAGGGGAATCGATGCGTGATCATTTCGTCGGCACGAAATGCACCATCGGAGAGCATTTGAAGGGCCCTGTCCGATCCGCGATTCCGACCGCTCGAGTCCAGGTAGCCGCCCTGTAGACGTCTGCCCTGAATTTTGTTCGAGTAGAGCGGGAGGGGTTCATCTTCATAGAGGCCGATGACCTGAATCAGCCCCTGGCGTTTGGTCATGTCCTGGGCTTGATCAAATGCCTTTGCTCCCGCACGACCTCCCACGGCGTAAACAACGATCTCCGCACCTTCATTATCTGTGAGGGCTTTGACAGCCGCTACGGGATCTTCGTTGGAAGCATCTACAACGTGGTGCGCACCCAGACGCGACGCGAGTTCACACCTCAACGGAAGGGCGTCCACGGCAATGATGCGCGCTTCGCTGTTTGCTCTGGCTGCCTGCATGCATCCGCTGCCAACCAGGCCCTGTCCCAGAATGACCATCGTGTCGTTCACGCTTGCCCCGTTGTCCCACATCCACAGGACAGAACTGGTGCCCAGCGGCCAGAAGGTCCCGGCCTCGGATGATACGGTATCAGGAAGTATCACAACGGGAGACTTGTGGGGCGAGTTGACCACTTCCACGGCCACATACTGGGCGTGTGGTGCCAGTGCGGCCACACGGTCGCCAATAGAAAACTCCTCGACACGTGAGCCTAATTCTGCAATGGTTCCGGTGAGAGAATAGCCCATCATCTGATGATCGATGGCTTCCGGCCTGATGTATCGGCGCCAGATTTCCGAACCTCTGCTGATGAGGGTCCGTTCTGCCTTTATGAGGACCTGGGTCGGCGTGATCTGTGGGAGATCCACATCTTCGACAACGATGTTGTATGCCCCCTCGGGTTTGGCGACTCTTTTCATTTCATCCTTCTTTCACTTTGCCTGAGGAGGCCGGGCCATCTCGACCTGTACGGTCTCGCTCGGGGCCAGTGGATAGGCGTGTCCGTTTACACGAACGGCAACGGCTTCGGAGCCCAGGTTGGTGATCCTGGGCGAATCGGGATGATCGTTGAACATGACTGAGCCAACCGGATCGAGTTGCCAGGTGGTGTCCTTCCAATGCAGGCAAGTACCTTCGGCCAGCACAATGCGTTCGGGCGCCCGGTTAGCTTGTTCTGCATATATCGCCTGGCCCTCATATGTGATGTGTTTCCAGGTAACCGGACCAGGAGAGAGACTCGATATAAGTGTGATGGTTGTGTTCTTCCGGATGAGTGTCATGCCGCGCGCTCTTCCAGGTGGATCGACTTCTGCCCGGCTGATTTCCTGGTTTACGGCTCGTTTACCGTAGACCTGGAGTGCCGCCCGGTAGGTGGTGCGCCGGTTCCTTCGCCTCGCAATGACCAGCGGAGTAAGAGTTCCATCCGTCCCGGGATCGGAGTTGTCCAACCCCAGCCCCGTAATGACCTCTGTTGGCACCTTGTTGGAAGCCAGCATGGTCAGCCGGACACCCACCTCACCCGACCGCCAATCAACCTTCCAGTTTCCCTCCGGGGTACCCAGACGCGGATCTTGAATCCAGTCGTATCCATGCGTTTCTCCAGGAGGCACCTTCATGGGCTTTCTCGAGAAGGCCGTACGCATATCGCCTCGGTTGTGATAGACCCAATCCAGTGTGTGTGAACGCCCTGAAGTCACCCTGTCGATGAGGAGTACCAGATCCTCCTTGAACAGGAGGGTGCGGGAAAGCTTCACGTCAGGATAGGCTTCTTCGGAGGTGGCAGAGACGAGATCGAAATCCGGTCCGTTTACGAGGACATTGAGTGTTCCTCTGGTACTTTTCTGAGATCTTTGATCGACTGTCAACGTGTTGTGGCTGACGGTCTGTTTGTACCAGCCGGTGTAATGCGGTACCCCGTA
>CAVOEZ010000675.1:0-3094 GCA_963694355.1 Latescibacteria bacterium UBA2968
CGAAGACCAGATATGTTGAGTGCAATGATAGACACACCCAAAATGCGCATCAGGGCAAGCAATGTATCCGCATTTTCCGCAAAGGAAACGGATTCGATAATAAATATCAGGGAGGCGAAGCTGCCGCTGAAAGCGGCGTAATAGAGGTTCTCTCGTGCGATGGGATAGTATAAATAGAGCATCAGATGCAGAAAGGCGAAAGCAAGCAGCAGTCCGGTGAAGAACCAGCGACTGCTGCTCTGGCGAACCGTCCGGCGCTTGCTGGAAGAAAGCAGAGAGTTGAATTCGCTGATTACCATTTCGAATCCTGCCTGATGATCACGATTCAGGTATTCCTCCCCCCTGGTGCTGGCGTACCTGACTGCGATCACCGAAGTCTCCCTGGAAGGCAGTGTTATTGGAAATGCTCCCTCTCCGTGGGCGATCTCTGTCGGTTCATTCGAGTCGCTAATCTGCCCAATGGAAAAAACAGGTTCGCCATTAAGATAGACTTCAGCGGCACAAGAAAAGTGATAACCGATTCCCAGTGGCTGGTTCCAAATTGAAGAATCCGCCTTCACGTGGAGCCGGAACCAGCCCCTTTCGCTCCAGCCTTCGCGAGGGAGGTCGTCAGTACCCAGGGCAGGGTGCACAATTTCCCAGGCGGAATCGTCAAGATCCGGGTTTGCCCACTCGAGATTGTCGCCCGGGTGGTATCTCCAGTTTTTGTGCCAGAGGACGATCTCACCCGCTTCGTCAATCAAGTCGAACGACAGAGAGGTAACGCCGTTATCCTGCGCAAACAGGTTGAGTGGAGCGGCGAGAAGAGCTGTAAGAAGTAACCAAATCATTCGTTTCACAAAATCAGGGACTTTCCGTGTAACCGAGCGTGACCAGAATACACGGTCCACCCGCGATGACGTTCAGGTCGTGATTTTCCGCATTTTGAATCGCGGCGGGGCTTTCTGCGCCAGGCTGCATCCATATGTGTTTGACACCCGCCTCGATCGCCTGGGTGACCACCTGCTCGGTGACCTCCGGTGGAGTAATCACCGAGATGCGATCCACCTGTTCTGGAAGATCGGCAAGAGAGGCGTAGGCAGCGTGGCCCTCAATTTCCGAGGCGCTCGGGTTGATCGGATAGGCCTTTAGGTCGTGCTGGAGATAACATCTAAAGACCTTGTTTCCATACTTTTCGCGATTTTGAGAGGCCCCCACGACGGCGTACGGACCCTTCTCCAGAAATGCATCGATGCGCTGGTCAAGATTCACGGATTTATTCCTTTCTCCGGGATTAGCGGACGCTCAAGCCGGAATTCGCAGGCGACCTAATTTAGCACCCATTGCTGCCCCCATCAAGCGGGATATAAGCGAAATGAACGCTCCCTCTGAACGCGTAGGGAATGAGCGTCGAAATGGTGACGGTCAAAAGAAAAGGCAATTCATCTTCAGGAGGTAGAACTGTTGATTTCCGAACCGAGTCGGCCATCCGATTCTGAGATGTGGAAGAGGCAGGATTCAGAGCACGTTCGGGGGATGGGCTTACAGGTTCGGGAAAAATTTCGAAAGGCTCACTGGAAGGAAGTACCTGAGGTATTCCGGGTACGATGCGGCTTCGACAAGGTAGAGCGCATGTCGCAAGGGATCGAGGCGTCAATGGGTCGGGAGAGAAGGCTATGAAGCAGAACAATTCGCTGAGTCGATATAGATCACGTCGTCGATTCGGCTGCGGCGGAGTTCTATGTTTTTGGCGCCACCTTTCGCTGAGATGATCTCTTGGACGGGTTCAGTTTCAGGTACGGGACCATCGCTCGAGAGCGACTCGAAGAGGATACGGCCGTCCTTACCTGGTACCTGTGGATGTTCCAGCAAGTGAAGGATGGTTGGGAGTAGATCCACGTGACCGGTGGCTGTTTCAATTTCAATTCCCTGCTTGAAGCCAGGGCCGTTCGCCGCGAGAAATGGTTGCATTTCATATGTGCTTGAACCGCCGTGTCCACCCGGGCCGCCGCCAAAGGACATACCAGCGATGTTGTTGACGTTCCGCGTGTCGTCCCAGGTCGGCGCAAACAATATGTCTGGCGATCTGGGATGGTCGTAAAGGATCTCTGAAAAGGGGATCGCCGAATTCATCACTCTGCGAGTGAATACGGCGCCGATCTCGTCCATCCGGTGCAGACAGTCCACAATGTCCTCGATCGCAATAGAGCCTTCTGGATCGACATAGACACCCTGGCCCACCACCTTGATGTCACCAGAGTCCGTGCTCCGTTTGAGGCCCGCGTCGACCAGTACTGATTTCACTGGCAATCGGTCTCTATAACTGACCCAGCCGTGATCCGACATTACGATCAAGTTCGTTTGATCACGCGAACCCTGTGTTTCGAGGGCACCTACAATCCTGCCGACGATACTGTCAACCGTTCGGATGGCGGACAGGGATTCCGAGGCGCCCAGTCCATATGTGTGCTGTGTTTTGTCAGGATCACACAACCAGACGATGGTCAGCTGAGGTTGGAGTTCCGGCAGGACATAATCAGTCAGGATAGACGCAGCCCATTCGTTAAGTTCCTTGGCAGGAGACGCTTTCGCAGGCGCGGGGCCGAATCTGGTCTCGATGTACTCTCTAGAAGCGGCCGGATCGATGAAGTCGCCATTGACGGTAAGCCCCGCACTTCGA
Organism: Latescibacteria bacterium UBA2968; assembly: GCA_963694355.1. Lineage (GTDB taxonomy): Bacteria > Latescibacterota > UBA2968 > UBA2968. Next base: position 2,660 of record CAVOEZ010000675.1, read on the forward strand.
TGATTCTGAAGCAAGCACGCGCCGGATGAAGAGGTCGTCACCACAGCGATTTCACGACCGGACGCACTCAGGAGTTCGGTAAGCGTCGTCGTGGATAGCAATCCGCCTCCGGTGGCCTGGTCGAGCTTACGTAGATGCGCGTGATTACCGGTGTCTATGGGATCGGCCTGTATTTCCGGGAGATACAACGTGTTGTCGACAATGCCGTGATTGCCAGGATGACACCCGGTGGCAATGGAGGAAGAGTTGACCCGGGTGACGGAGGGGAAGCAGGCGTGGTGACCTCGAAAGACGACCCCTTCGGCAGCCAGGGAGAATATGTTCGGTGTTGATGTTTCGCTGACGAAGTCGGGGCGAAGTCCATCGAGTACAACGAGAATTACCTGTGACATCAAGCATTGTCCTTTACCTGCGGCAGATCCGGCGGGCGATCAG
>CAVOEZ010000676.1:0-3083 GCA_963694355.1 Latescibacteria bacterium UBA2968
TCTCTGTCACCTCCGATCTCGTCAGTCCGGGCCTGCTCGTAGACGACGTCTGTACCCAGCGGTTCCGATATAAGGAGGGAAATCTGAACGCATTCGAAGGGCCGGGCCTTGGTGTGGAACTGGATGAGAGCAAGATCGAGAAGTGGTCAATCTAAGATTGGAGACCAACGTGTTGAAAATTGTAGACCAGGGCATCATCTCCTCACAACCCGGGCGGGGAGCTTATATGCCCGCCATTTTGCCATTGGAAGATGGAAGCTGGCTGGCCTGCCAGCACACAGGAGAGGGCCTCGGAACGCCGGACAACCGGATCGAGTGTCTCAGATCCAACGATTCGGGAACAACTTGGAAAAATGAAGGATGCATCCACGAGTTGGACGAAAGTTGGGCTTACCGAGGACCTCACATCACCCGCACTCCGAATGGACGACTGGTGATGACCGCCACCCGCTACGAAACTGGCGGACTCATTTTCGACACGGAATCAGAGGCCCTGCAGCGTCCGGAATTGCTGCTGTTTTCGTCGCTAGACCAGGGCAGGACCTGGTCAGCACCGCAAGTGATCCCGCATGGACTTTCACCCAAGCGATATACGGCGAATGGCGCCGGAATCTTGCTCCAGTTATCGCCGAACAGGTGGATGTATCCACTGGAAACCTGGAAACCGGAAGGCTACGAGGGTCCACCTGACCAGAAAGCAGCAGCTCTGTTCTCTTCAGATACCGGGAACACGTGGGGAGAGTTCACAGTGGTCGCCGACGATCCCTCGGGAGAAAACCTCTGGTGGGACCAGATGTGTACTCTGCTTCCGGACGGACGGGTATATACGATGCTATGGACCCATCTCTATGGCACATCTGAAGATCTGAACAATCACTGGACAATTTCCGAAGATATGGGACTTACGTGGTCTGCACCCATATCCACGAATCTGAGAGGCCAGGTCTGTTCCCCGGTCGCCTTGGCAAACGGCGTGATTGCGGCCATCTACAATTACCGTCACGACCCCCAGGGAATACGGGTCGCCCTGAGCGAAAATCTTTCTGAATTCGACCGTGAGATCGTGATATTCGACGCCGGCACAGAGGCCACACTCGGCGAACCGGAAAACGACAATTTTTTGGCCGAACATATGCAGATCGCTTTTGGAAAACCAGGCGGCATCTGCCTCACCAACGGTGATCTGCTCGCCTATTTCTGGTGCACCACCAGGGGCATAACACACACCAGGTGGGTTCAGTTGACACTAGGCTGAATGGACCCTGCTTGAATACCGATCAGAAAAACAACAGGACCGGGTCATTACGTGCCCGGTCCTGATTTGGTTTCCCATATGCTGGATTCACACCGTCACATTTTCTGCTCGGCACACTTTTCTAAGCTTTTGAACCGCACCTCCCACCTGTTTTCCATTGCGTGTGATCCCAAAAATGTGCTGGCTGACGACCCGCCTCGAAATTCCCAAGATTTCTGCTATTTCCTGCTGCGTCTTCGAATGGCAGAAATACAGGAGGGTGGCCTCACGCTGCCTCTCCGTTAAATTTCCTATACTGCTGGCCACGATTCTGAATGCGATGCGCTCTGTCTGATCTTCCTTCACATACCGGCTGGCTTGCTCATCAGTGGATTCATACCAGATCCCGGATTCGTTCGGAATCTGCTCCAGATCTGCCTGGTCAACCCCTATTTCCCAAAAATCAGGATTGTACATATGTGCCGAATTCCCCTCCAGAATTGTGTTTTACACATAAAAAAACACCCCGGAAAGTTCTATCCGCGGTCTGGAGAAGGGCACAACGATTCTGGAATATCTATCGATCCAGGCTCTCATTTCCAGAGGCGGACAGAACATCGGTAGTTCGCATTGTAGTCTGCATATCCGCCTCCTCTCTTGATTTATTCGTTTGGTAATCTCGCCTGCACCACAATGATAGGGAACGATCTGGTGATGGTCAAGGAGATATCTGCTCAGAACGATCGCCTTATCTTGCTGCCTTACACATTTGCGGATGCACTTTTACATCACAATTCTGATTTTTTTTAATATACACAGTATAGGTCACGCTTTTTGCGTGCTTCCAGACCTTCTGGGCCAGACTGCCAGACCGATTCCGCATAAAATAACAGCTCCGCCCAGTACAAGTGATGGGCCGGGAGCTTCCCCCAACACCACATACGCCAGAACAGCTGAACCAATAGGTTCGGCAAGCAGGACCAATGCGACTACTACAGGCTGCACCCTCTTCAAAGAATAATTGAAACTCGTGTGACCCAGAAGCTGAGGTCCCAATGCCAGACAGACGAATAAGACATAGGTACCCTTGTCGTATCCGAGCAAGTCGTACCCAAGTGCAAGTGCCATCGCCACCAGCGATATCGCGGCCGTGGTATTGACCACCGTGATGTATGCAAGAAGCCCGAGGCGCTGACGCTGACTTCTGCCAATCATCAAATGACCCGATATGGCAAGCGCACCACCCAGGGCCATTAAATCACCCGAAAAGGCGTGATCCCCTCTCCCCCAATCGGCTAATGTCACAACACCCGTTCCAATCATAGACGTCACGATCCCGATGCCAGTTTGAGAATCGATCGATTCTCGAAGAATCAGCCTGCCGCCCAAACCCAGAAAGATCGGACTGGTTGTGACCAGCAATACTGAACTGGCCACCGATGTGTGACTCAGAGAAGTGATCCACAAGGCAAAGTGGAGACCAAGAAAAAAGCCGCTCAACAACAGAGCGACTTTGTCACGTCCTGCTATGGCCTTGATCTCATCTCTGCACTTGAGCCCGGCGATCGGCAGCAGCAGCAGAGAAGCGATGCCAAGCCGGTATGCCGCGATCACCAGCGGTGGCGCATCACACATCCGGATAAGGACTGCCGCCGAAGATGCCGCAAGAACACCCAGGGTAAGAATCGCATATTTCATTGCAAATCTTGCTCAGATTGCTTCAAACAGGATCCTCACGGGAGATCGGTTTTCGACCTTTCAGTTCCTCCCAAAAAGCCATCAACGTCCGGACCTGTTGCTCATATCCGCGGTCGGTGGGCTTGTAATAGATTCTGCCTTCCAGATTTTC
>CAVOEZ010000677.1:0-3071 GCA_963694355.1 Latescibacteria bacterium UBA2968
TGGTCGAGGCCCACGCAGCCCGGTTGGCCTTAAGGGAAAAGAATCAAATGGTGATCGTGATTATGCTGCCTCTCATCTTACTCAGCATTTTCGTATACTTCGCCAGATGGCTGTGGAAACAGTTGTCTGTACTGGAGTAACCCCGGTGACAGTTGCCTCAGAGAACACTTAGCGCTAACGTTAAGGACACATTGCAGGAGTGCCCAATGGATATTTCAATTCAATATTGCGGTAGTTGAGGCTATAAACCGCGCGCTGTCAGTTTGGCAGGCAAACTCAAAAAGAATTTCGAGATCGAAGCTTCCTTGATTGAGGGTGCTGGTGGCATCTTCGACGTAAAACTGAATGATGAATTGGTGTACTGTAAACACGAAACCGGAAAATTCCCGGATGAAGAAGACCTGATTGCAGCACTCCGAGATCGATTAACTTAATGCGCTACGGCAAGAGCGTTTTACTCGCACTACTAGTCTTTCCGAGCCAGGCAATACACGCAGCCGATATGGCTGAATACACTGTATGTGCGGTTTACCACAGGATGATTACCGGGCAATTGAATCAGCAGGAGAATATGTCGGCCGTTGCAGAAACCGAGAGAGAAAAAATGCTTCACATGACGGATCTTGCAAAGTCAGCCGCCAATCAAGAACAGGGAGTAGAATTCGGTCCTGAGGTATTTCTCGAGGAATGGCGATACCACCTCTCAGAGATGGAACAGCGCATTGGAAAAGACTACGGCAATATTTACCGCTTAAAGCACCGCTATCGAGAATACTGCAACACACTAGCGGCAGCTTCTGAATAAGAGATACCCATGCCAGGACCGCTAGACGGATACCGAATACTTGACCTAACCACTGTGATATCGGGGCCCTTCGCAACCATGCTACTTGCGGATCAGGGTGCCGAGGTGATCAAAGTGGAATCAATCACTGCGCCCGATCATGCGCGGGGGGCAGGCTTCGGTGCACGTCAGTTTACGGCAACTTTTCTCAACAACAATCGCAACAAACGGGCCATCACCCTTGACCTAAAATCCCCCCAGGGCGTTGATGTACTGTTGTCGCTGGCGAAAACCTGCGATGTATTTATACAAAATTTCAGACCCGGGGTTGTTGAACGTTTGGGTGTCGACGAGACAGCCATACGCAAAGTTGCACCCAGTATCATCTATGCATCGATATCCGGATTCGGTGAGAAGGGCCCATGGTCCCACAAGCCCGTCTACGATCCCATCGTACAGGCGTTAAGTGGCTTAACCACGATCCAGGCAGGATCGGATGAAGAGCGGCCTCGTCTTGTAAGGACCATCGTGCCAGACAAGCTCACGGGCATGACTGCAGCGCAGGCGATTAGCAGTGCCCTGGTCCATCGAGAGAAAACCGGAGAGGGACAACACGTGCGAGTATCAATGCTGGACGCTGTGCTGTCGTTCCTTTGGTCATCGGATATGGGCGGTCAGACTTTCATTGGAAACGAAGTTTCTTCCCAACGAGCTGCCACTTTCATTGATTTGATCTACGAAACGAAATCGGGATATATCAGCGTATCTGCCATGTCCAACAATCAATGGACTGCACTTTGTAACGCCGTGGGGCATCCTGAATGGCTTGCAGACGAGCGTTTTACAACCCCTGCCCTACGCGACCAACATGCCAATTTGCGATTGGAAATGACCCAGGATGCACTCATGGCACGGACCGCTGAAGAATGGTTAAAAATTCTTGATGATGCCGGCGTGCCTTCGTCACCCGTACTCAAAAGAAAAGACGTGATTCATCATCCGCAGGTTCTGGCCAGCGAAATCATCGTGGAAACCGAGCATCCTGTGGCAGGTCCCATTCGACAAACCAGAGCCGCCGCTCGATTTAGCAAAACATCGCCGGAAATACGACTGGGCGCGCCACTGCATGGTGAGCACACCGATGAGGTCCTCACCGAAATCGGTCTCGACCAACAACAAATCACAGATCTTCGAGATCAAGGAGTTATCAAGTGAAAATTGGATTGATATCCGATACCCATATTCCTGAATCAATGCCGGAACTCTGGCCCCACGTTTATGAACAGTTTCACGATGTTGAATGTATTCTGCATGGCGGTGACATCTACCATCTGAGTGTTATTGATCGCCTGAGCGAAATAGCGCCGGTTTATGCTGCCCGAGGTAACGGCGATGACGGCTCCGGTGGCCGCACCGTGCTGCCGGATGACCCGCGTCTTAAGGAAGCCTGGCTGGTGGAATACAACGGTTTTAAGATCGGACTCACCCACTACATCCCGATGCCCGAATCGCCGCCGCATTTGACAGTACCCCGATGGATAGATCGTCTGTTTCCAGACGACCGTCCCGATGTGCTCATTTACGGTGACACCCATGTGGAACAGATTGATGTCTTTGATGGTGTGCTTTGCGTCAATCCTGGATCACCCACATTTCCACACAACTTGCAGCTTCAGTTCGGGACTATTGGTTTTTTGCATCTCGACGGAGAAAAACCCCGCGCCGAAATTCATCAATTAACAGAACACGGCGTGAAGCCTTTCGATTGGGAAAACTCCCGAAGACCTTGGTAATTTTTCCAAAGGAAAAATTAGCCGCTGAAGCACAACAGGGAGCGCGCAGCGCGGGTTGTGCGGAGAATCAGCGGCAGGTCAACGCTCCAGGGATGGCTGCTCGCCTAATATCAAATAGAATCTGCAAGATAGGGAGCGCGCCAGCGCGGATCTTGCGGAGAATCAGCGGCAGGTCAACGTCCCAGGGACGGCTTGCTCGCCTAATATTCAATAGAATCTGACAAGATAAGGAGCGCGAAGCGCGGATTGTGCGGAGAATCAGCGGCAGGTCCTTAGTAAAATGGCAAACCAACCACAACAGCTTCCGGCTCAATCTTCGCATGACCAGCCAATTCAACGCGATTAACAGTAACCCCGTTCTGCGGACAAAACTCAACATGCGCGGCCGTCATCTCGCGGGTTCCCTGATTCATATTGGGAGAACCGGGATAGGCTGCATGGGTAGCACCATGCTTAACTGCACTGAAAACATGCACGTGCCCCATGGCAAGATA
>CAVOEZ010000678.1:0-3070 GCA_963694355.1 Latescibacteria bacterium UBA2968
TTTTATGTTGGTGTAGGTGGCCATTCGGTCCGTGGGGGCGTTTCGGAATTGCGTGCCCGGGACGATGACGGTGGGTCCCATTTCCGGTGTGATGTCAGTGGGGTAGTAGAGGCCAAGGAAACGGTTGATGTGGTGGTCCCTGTTGTTGGTGCTGTCCTGATGCCAGGACATGAATCCGGAGCCTGCCGGCTTGCAGTGCCAGTGACGATGAGACTGTACCTCATAGGTGTCGCCAAGGAGGCTGGAGAGTGCGCCAACAACGACCGGATGATCGAGCACCTGGTGGAGATCAGGGACAGTTTCCGTGATGGCGTCACCGGGATTGTCTTCCAACGCATCCAGCTGCGCGGCGATCTTTTCGTTGAGGCCAGGAGGAAGATCGGGATGTACGATGTGATATCCTGTGACGATGAAATTGGCCACTTCGGCATCGGTCAGCAGATGACTTTGGTCACCCATCGACTACCTCCATTTTTTGCAGGATGAATTCGTATCCGACAACATCCAGATCCCGGTCATCAAATGGCGCCTGGAGATGCGGGAACTGGATAATTTGCCAACCATCCACAACGGCGTCGTGGACCGTCTGGTATGGCCATTCCGCTTCTTCGGCCACAATTTCCGGCCGGAATCCCTTAATGGGCTCGATCGGTGTGTAACCGAGGATGGCGGACAATGGACTGGGCGTTCTCGCGTGCAGATACAACAGCCGCTGCCGCGGAAGCTCTTTTGGCGATTTCGTCATGTGTTCTCCAAAAATGGGTCAGCCGAGCACTGATTTAGCCTATTGCCGGGACCTGGTAACTGTAGAGATGTGATCCGCTTCCAAAATAGATCCGCCCATTCAGTATATCTCCTCCTGGGCCGATCTTGATCGGGGATTCTGCGAGCATGGTGATGCTGTAGTCATCTGCGATACGGGCGACGCCTTTGACGAAGAGGATGTAATTTGCTCCTGTCGATGCGTCCTGCACAAATGCCCTCGGTCCCTGCTGACTCGTGGTTCGGCCCAAATCCTCACCCAGATCCTGCGCGTGAACAACAGACCTGCTGGAGGCATCGAAGACGAAGAATTTCTTCTGGTCCGCTATGCCGTAAATCAAACCACCCGGCCCAATGCAGAGATCAGTATACGAGTTCACGCCCGGGAATACCGGAGCGTGCCAATCTAGCGCCTTCGAGCCTATATCCATGATATATAGTTCGGCCACTTCAGCGAGCTGCTCGCCTCCAGTTCCGGCCCCGACTGTGGACCCGCCCAGGAGCTTTCCATCCGGCAGGGGGACCAGGCTCATCGTCGAGTGTTGAGGCAGGATGTCCGTGTGTTCGAGAAGCGTGTGTTCCGAAGTTTCGCGATCCCAGAATAACATTCCACCGCCTGTCAGGCCGTATCCCGGTGTTCCCGCCATCACCACCGTTTTTCCGTTGGGGTGGGCAAGCAGCATGTGGGGTCTGTTGATGACGTTGTGGCATTCGAACAGGAGTTGGGGGTTACAGCCTTGCTTGTCGCGTTCGGTGAAGACCCAGGGCTGTGCGGGATCCCACTCTTCGAGGAGACCATGTGTGTAGGCGCCGATGAAGAATTTGTCTCCCTCTCTGGCCACGGTGTTGTATTGTCCCAGGGCGGGCCGGTCGATCATGGTATCTGCTGCGGGATCATAGCTGAAGAAGTGCATCGGGAATGCGGTGCCGCCGCAGATGGTGTCGTCCGGAGCCGCGGCGACGCCCATCATATGGGCGCCTTCGCTGGTGTAATCAAAGTCATTCTCGATGGTTTCCCCTTTGGCAGGGTCCTCAAGGGTGATGCGCCGGTTGACCAGATCACACTTGACCAGCCGCTTGCCGTCCGGAAATTCACGATGATAGAGTCCCTGGCTTCCTGCTATGTAGGGTTTGTCCTGGGGATTTGTTCTTGCACCGATGTCTTTTCGCACGCCCTGATACAATTCCATCCAGCCATCTTCGGATTGGCCGTCCGTGTGGCCATAGACCTTCCCATTCATATCCCTGATAACGGGCGCGTGGGCTTTGCCTCTTTCCTCCTCACCCAATAATGGTAAGGTCTCCCCGGTTTCCGGATTCAGGGAGATGATCTGGCTGGCCGTGCTGCCCACTCCAAAATAGACCCATCCTGTGTCATCGGTTGCGATGAAGCGCGGATACTGACGCCAGTTCTGGTCGTAGAGGTTGCCGTAATCCCGGAAGGCGCGTGTGCCGGGGTTGTAGGATGCGATGGCACTGTTCGGATAGGTGCCTGACCAAATCGTTCCATCGTCGCTCTCCGTCATGCTCATTGCCATTTGGGGGACGGTCTGGTGAAAGAACGAGAACTCCCGTGCGACGGGGTTGAATTCCACAAAGTGGCTTCCGAAGTGGGTGTAGTATCGGTTCTTCGTGGACAGAATCGCTGCAAATGGGCCGTCCCCCTTCTGATCGTAAGGCATAGGAAACTGTTCGGTTTCTCCGGTTTCTGCGTCCACCATCAAAAGGGCGTATCCGCCACGATGGTCATACAGCCAGACGAGTACGACATTTCGCCCATCGCCATCGACTGTTGCCACTGTACCCCGATGGTTGCTCACAGGGGTAGCAACTCCGTGATGGTAAAATCCGTTTCCAAGATCTTCAGTATTCGCTGCGGCCATGATCAGATCTCCGTTCGTATTTTGATGAGTTGCAGGTTTCGCGCAAGATACATCTCAGGAATTTCAAATGCAAGCAATGAAGGATGCGTTTCTCAATAAATCTAAGACGGTCGCGTGTCACGATCTTGATCGTGCGATAGACATTGGGTGGCGCCCGGGAATAGTTGACAACACGGCAGGAACCTGTATATTAACGTATGCTAAGTAAGTAATCACTATACAACTGCGGTTCGGAGGAAAACTACCTCATGAAGTTGTCTGAATACGCGATTCGAAAACCCATTACTGCCATTATGATCGCCCTCAGTGTCATTGTGCTGGGGGCCATTTCGTTGTTCCGTTTGCCCTTGATGTACGCGCCTGATCTTTCGTGGCCATCGATGTACATCAATGCCAGCTACCCCTCTTCTTCTCCGGAAGAGATC
>CAVOEZ010000679.1:0-3061 GCA_963694355.1 Latescibacteria bacterium UBA2968
CTGTGGTCACCCCGTCCTGGTCAACCTGAAGTGTATATCCGTCAGCGGCAATGTCCATGTTTCTCCAGGTGTCGAGCATGGCATCTTTAATGTCATCTCCACCATCGGTGGCAAATGCCAATAGTGTAGGTCCGGCTCCGCTCAAGCAGGCGCCAAGAGCCCCTGCCGATTCAGCTGCTTCCAGGACCTTGTCTATACCTGGTACCAGATGGGCGCGATAAGGTTGGTGCAGCCGGTCCTTCATTGCGGTGCGCAGCATTTTGAATTCACCTTTGAGCAACGCCGCCGTCACAAGGCTCGCATGGCCCACATTGAAGACAGCATCGCCATGAGGTACGGTGTCCGGGAGGGCGTTCCTTGCGGCTTCGGTTTCGACTTCGAAATGAGGTACGACCACAATCGCTCGAAGTTCTGGAGACGGTAGCGCTCGAATATACTGGACCTCTCCGTCTTTGATGGCCGAGACCGTGAGCCCGCCGAGCAGGCAAGGGGAGACGTTATCCGGATGACCCTCGAGCCTGGTGGCCAAATTCAACAATTCAATTTTGGTAAAGGGTTCACCGAGCAATAGGTTGGCGGCATAGATCCCGGCGACAATGGCTGTTGAACTGCTGCCCAGACCGCGGACCAGAGGTATTCTGTTTTCCATGGTCACCCTCAGGCCGGGGAGTGTTTTTCCTGCAAGTTCCGCTGCAGCCGCTGCGGAGGTGTAGAACAGGTTTTTGCCGTCGCAGGGAAGAATATCCGCGCCCTCGCCGCTGACTGAAATCTCTATTCCAGGGGCGGGTGCCTCGTCGATCGTGATGCGATTGTAAATGGTGAGCGCCAGGCCGAGACAGTCGAACCCGGGGCCAAGGTTTGAGGTGGAACCTGGGGCACGCAGTTTGATCGACATCAGATCCCTTTCGCCAGTTCGGCGCACACAAGATCTGCCAGCAATAGACCGGGGCGGGTCAGGCGAATTCGCCCTTTCGATTGCTCCACGAGATTTCCTTTGATCAAATTGCTGAGTTGGAGGGTGTTGCCTGCCAATTCCTCAGGTATTCCCGATGGTCTGCGAAGGCCCAGCATGATCGTCTCCAGCTGTTGCTTCGATTCGGTAATGACTTCCTCCGTATCTCCTGCTGTACCAATCGCTTCTACCTTCTCTATATACGCCATGAGATCGCTAATGTTCCACGTCCTGCTGCCACCAAGAAAGGAATGTGCAGACAGCCCGATGCCGAGGTATTCATGCCTTTCCCAGCAGGCCACATTGTGGCGACATGCCTTCCCGGGTTTACAGAAGTTGGAAATTTCGTACTGGATGAACCCCGCATCCGACAACCGATCCAGCGTGTGTTCATACATGGCGGCCTGATCGCCCTCGGGAGGAACGGGTAGCTGGTTCCTGGTCGCTCGTCTCGCGAATGCCGTGCCGTCTTCAATTGTAAGCCCATAGATGGAAAGGTGGTCCGGATCCAATTCGCATGCACGATCCAGCGTTTGTTTCCACGAATCGAGGGTCTGATTGGGAACACCAAAAATCAGATCGATATTTACATTATCGAAGCCGGCTTCTCTTGCAGATCTGTATGCGGCTTCTGCTTTTTCGGTGGTGTGACGACGGCCAAGCGCCTTCAGTGTCTCGTTTTCAAGCGCCTGCACACCTATGCTCAATCTGTTTACTCCGGTTTTCCGTATCTGATCGAATCGATCGCGATCCTCCGGGTTGACTTCCGCGGTGATTTCCACTTCTGGTGAGAGGGCAGATCGATTTCTCACCTCGTCCAGAATCCTGTGGAGGTAGGAGGGTTCGATTTCAGAAGGCGTTCCACCACCAAGGAATATCGTTTCAAAATCGGGCGAGATTCCCGAAGTCCGCGTCCTGAATTCTTCCAGGAGCGCATCGACATACCGTCCTGCGATGCGGTGTTGTCCAACCACGAAGGCGAAGTCGCAGTAGGGGCACCGAGAGCCGCAGAATGGGATGTGAATGTAGAGTCCGGTCATCATAGGGATTCTGCTTCGTGGTCAGCGGCGATCCTGATCAATGAATCAGTTTGCCGATCCGGCTCCACCTGCTGCGATTGAACAGGTGCAGAGTGTTGTAGATGGTGATTCCCGGAATGGACAGAAGGCCCGTATACTCGGGTGAATTCGCATCGGGGGCCCACGACCAGTAGAGGATGAATGCCTTGCCCCGAATGTATCGCTCGGGAAGAAATCCCCAGAATCTACTGTCTTCGCTGTTGTCTCTGTTGTCACCCATCATGAAATAGCTGTGGGGAGGGACGGTAACCGGCCCCAGGTTATCCCGGTTCGCGGCGGATGAATTCTTGGGAAGGATGGCAGGATCAGTGTATTTGGAGTGCGGCGGGTCGACTGTTCGTTTTCCGTCCACATACAGGATCTTGTTTCGCAATTCAACGGTTTGCCCAGGTCCCGCAACACATCTCTTGATGAAATCCCGGTCCGGATCCTTCGGATATTGGAAGATGATCACGTCACCTGCCTTGGGGTCCTGAAAACTGGGAAGTCGTATATCTGTGAAGGGAACTTGCGCACCATAAATGAACTTGTTGGCGAGCAGAAAGTCTCCTATCAGCAAGCTGTCCTCCATGGATCCGGAGGGAATTCGGAAGGCCTGTATTACAAAGGTGCGAAGGAAAAGTGCGAGGGCAACCGCAAGCAGAATAGCTTCTACATACTCTCTGGCCACGGACTTATTCCTCTTTCTGGCCTTGGCTCCGGGCTTTGAGCTCGAAGCCCTTCGTCTGGGTTTCTTGGAGGTTTTCGCCATAGCAGAATCGAGGGGTCCTTCAGGAAGATTTCAGCGGAGACGTGTAATGGGTATCCAATCAGGTTTCCATATTTAGTACTGCCAGGAATGCCTCCTGAGGAATTTCAACATTCCCTACCTGTTTCATTCGCTTCTTCCCTTCCTTCTGTCTCTCCAGGAGTTTTCGCTTCCTGGATACATCACCGCCGTAACATTTTGCGGTAACGTTCTTTCTGAAAGCTCTGACGGTCGTGCGGGAAATGACTTTTGCGCCGATTGCCGCCTGGATGATCACTTCGA
>CAVOEZ010000680.1:0-3058 GCA_963694355.1 Latescibacteria bacterium UBA2968
AAGCCAGTTCACTGATGATAAATGGGTGACAAACCACGGAACCGGAGTTCAGCATGGACACAAGCTTTGTCTCGGTTTTGCGGAAATGATTGATCCACAGGTTCGTATCAACAAGCGTCATTTACTCGACCTTCTGCGGGGCGGCATTCGAAGCGCTTTTTCCGAGCCGCCCAATTTTGCGAGCCGTTTGGCGCTTTCAAGAGCAATAAGCGCCTCCAGTCCCAATCTGACCAGTTAGGTCTTTTCGCTGACGCCTGTCAACCTCGATGCCTTTTCAACCAGCTCGTCTTCAATGTTAAGGGTCGTTCTCAAAACTTACTCCTTTGATGTGGATGCCTCTATTATGCATGATTTATATGCAGACAATCAGATTTTTCTGCTCTTTGACTGTTGGGGTTAGAAAAGGGGTTAAACCCTTCTATATGATTCAACAGAAGCTGAGCATTACTCTGGCGGTGCACCATTTGCAGGCCCAATACTCAGGTCCTGACTCAATTACCGATTATGGCGTCGATCATTTCCATAGTTGCGACGGCATCCTCGAGGGTGCACGCGGGGAACGGGAGTTCGCCTCCGTCCATGACCCACTTGATGAAGGTCTGGTCCTGGCGCCAGAAACCCGTCTTGTATTTCTAATCGAGATCATCCAGTTCCAACTGCTCACGGCGACCATCCCGATAACGTATATGGGCCGTTTGGCCGATATTCGACATGAAGGTAGCCCCAACGGAACGTACATCGACGCGGTAGCCGCCGGGTGCGAACCAATCCATCTTAATTGGAATTCCTAATCGTTGCGCGGTTTCCTTGAGTGCCTTCTGGTTGGGGTCTACGAGGGTTGTGACGGCGGCCTCCGGCAGGTCACTAAGAACGGCAAGATGCTGTTGTGCGATTCGCCCAGCGCCGATAGCGGCGATGGCCAGTTTCTCAGCCATTTCAATTCTCCCTGCGGCCCATTACTCTTAACCTGTCCACGGACCGGGTCTTCATCGCCGGGACGAAACTAGTCAAGGCGGACACCTCGAACTGAATCCCTTCCAGGTCTGTGATTGTCTGGTGATAGCTGTTGCCCTCCATATGCGCGGCAAGCGCTGCCTCGTCCGAGTAGACTTCATAGGCCATGAAGGTTTGCTCCGTATCGTCCGGGATGAGGACCTCGAACACCAGCGTTCCTGACTCGTCCCTGAGAGATCGGTCGCGGTGGGCGAGAAATGCCTCCTGAAGTCGCTCTTTGTCATCCGTATCAGTATATCGAGCTGTGGCGATTACCGCGATTGCAGGCATCAGTTTTACTCCTATTCGTGGGTCCGCCGGACAACAATCTATTGCTGAGATCCACGGTCAAGACACGTTGAGTTTCCAGGCTGCGGTAGAATGAGAAGGGTACAGGCTGTCATGCAGCTTCAGATATCAGTGTGATGGCGGCAACATCAAGCGTCAGTAAAGATGTTCCAAGGCCTACGCTTGTCCTGATTGGAGCATCTCGTGCAGATTGACGGGCAAGAGAACTGTAAATTTGGTTCCTATTCCCAATTCGCTCTCGACGTGAATTTCTCCATTGTGTCTCTGGACGATGTCGTAGGCACTGGACAATCCCATCGCCATTCTGATTTTGGATTCCTTTTTCACAAAGCCAACATCGAATAGCGTCTTGAGCTCTTCAGTTGGTATTCCCCTACCCGTGTCGGCGATCTTGATCCTCACATGCTGGTCATCGGTGATTGTTTCGATGGAGATTTGTCCTGCTGTTTCAATAGCTTGAATGGCGTTGGTGAGAATCGTCATAAAGACCTGATTCACTTCACTTGCATAGCAGTAGATTTGAGGTACATCTCCGTATTCCTTCACGACTTTGACTCCATCCCTGATCAGGTGCTGGATCAAACTCAGCGTACTTTCAATTCCTGTGTGAATGTCCACCTTTTGAAATTCAGCTTCATCCAGCCTGGCGAAATTCTTAAGGCCCTCTACGATTCCAATAATTCTGTCACTGGCCGTAAGTGCGACCCGACTGTTTTCTTCGAGGAGTTCAACAGGTATGGAGTCCGGCAGGGGCGTGCTTCTGATTTTTTTTACGCATCGAATCAGTACGTCCAGCGTGCTCTTGAGGACGCCAATGGGACTGTTCATTTCATGCGCTATGCCAGCGGTCAGACTTCCCAGTGCAGCCATCTTTTCTGACTGCACCAACCTTGTTTGTGCGGATCTCAATTCCTCAAGGGTCTTCTCCAGAAGTGTTGTCCTGTTTTTCAGATCCTCTGTTCGTTCCACGACCTTTGTTTCCAACCTCTTGGAGTACTCCTGCAGTTGTTCGTGAGTCTCCGAAAATCGACGTTCCAGAACGAGGCCAAGGGACAGGATGAACACCAACAGGCCCCAGGGGTAGACCACCTGTGACCAGGAAGAAATCAGGCCAAGGCCGCCACCGATGATGTCATAGAATCCGAGCAGCGCAAAAATGACGAAACCCGCGGAAATGATTCGGGCATCTGTTCTCCCCCGAATGGCAGCCAAAACGCTGGTGGTCAGCAATACCAGCAATGTGATACCGAAGATCAGGAAGAAGCCTACATTGAGACTTACCACTGAAGAGATCGGCAGAAGATCGAGAAACACGATAATCAGGTACATCATCGCGTAGACCAGATGGATTTGCCGCAAACGCAGAATGATCGATTTGTATCCGACACCAAAAATGTGCTCAAAATACAGGCACAGACCAACCGGTGTGAAGCATGGGAAGACGAAAAGGATGTTGAATGCAGGGCTCCTGAAATCGGAAAGGATGGCCACCAATTTAATGGCATCGGCGATTGACCAAAATCCGAAACTAATCGAGAACAGGGCGAATGCAAAATAGACTTTCTCCTGTCGCTTTCTGATAAAAATCAAAAGCGGAACGAAGCCGACGGTGACGAATAGAATACCGAGAATCAGGAGATGGAAATCCTCCTTCATCACCCGAGTTATGAAGGAGGACTTCGAACCGACGAAGATCCTCCCCAGGTATAGTGGGCTTTGATCGGCGTTATGGATGCGGATAAACAGATTCGATCCG
>CAVOEZ010000681.1:0-3058 GCA_963694355.1 Latescibacteria bacterium UBA2968
AAGGTGGTGGGATAGAGCCCACGGCGCCTGGCAGGTGGACGAGAGTTTCGGAGTGGGGGAGATGGTCGCCGGCGAGGGCAAGATGCTTGTAGCAGGACGAGTTGTGCAGTTCAAGGGTGGAGAGGTTTGGTGCGATGGACAGAAGGTACTCTCAGAACCTGAGGATGAGGGATATCATCATTTTTACTTCGCGCTTGGACACCTGGTTTTCTTCAACAATTATACGGAAGGCGAAACTCCAAAGACGCGATTGCATGCCATCCCCTGGGTACCCGGCGACGGAAAGGTAGACCTGTCGCAATCGATCCCGCTGGTACTGCAATATGCCGGTGAGACACCATTCTCCATCGGCCAGTTGGGCGATGAGGTTGTTAATTCATCTAATATGGGTGGTGTCTACGGGTTTAATGGCAAGGCGTGGAAGATCATCCGGAACTCATTGCAAGGTGTGAGTTTTCAACTCTACTCGATGTTGAATTGGTATGACAAGCTCATCATTGCTCAGTATCCAACAGGGAATCTGTGGGAATACGACGGGAAAGAGCTCCGCCATCTTGAGGGATGGCCTCCCGTGATGCCGGGTGTGTCGACTCAGGCGAGGGAAGCGCAGACCACCTGTCTTTATGCCGGAGATCTCTACGTTGGGGTATGGCCGTGGTCCGAGCTCTGGAGATATGATGCCCACAAAGAATCGTGGAAGTTTATGAAGCGGATGTTCGAGCGTCCGGAGATTACAGATGAGATGGTGCATCCCTATGAGGATCGCATTCTGGCATACAACGAAGCACACGAGGACGATATCGTCGCGAACAGCTGGGGACAACGTATCACAGGTCTTACACCTCTGGATGATGCCCTCTACCTTTCGGTAAGCGCAAAGGGTTGCCCAGAACGGGATATGCGTCTGGAATTTCTGCACGATGATGCGGTTTACGATCAATACCGCTCGGTGTTTCGTGTGACCAAACCGGGTTGTGTTTCGACACCAATGAGATGGACGGGAAAACCGATTGAGCTCCAATTCAGAGTTACTGATTCAGAGGTGACCATTCTACAAGATGGACAGGTTCTTGCAAGTGCACCGGTCCGGGCCGAGGTCGCATCCAGAATCAAGGCATGCGAAATCACCTGGGCACACGGAATGTTTGGCAGGCTGAAGGGGAAGATTGAAGAGAATTCGGTGGATTAGCGGCAGGCACTTTGAGCAGGTAAAACTATGGCGGTTAACAAAACACACAGCAGGTTCATCACGGCCCAAATGCGGGAATACGCCTTGGTGAACGCACGGAGGCACTCCTGGGTTCGGGATCAAAGAGACCGGGTGCTTGCCGTGGCGGAAGCCTGGGTGAATCGTTCAGACGATGTGCTCTGGTCGATGGTTCCCGGACAGGAGCTTCCAAGGACCCTGTGCACGACCGAGGGAGTGAGATCCAGAGGCGTGGAGCCCGGCTGTCCGAATTGCGGCAGGACAGGATTCGATCAATATCGAATGGGCTGGTGGTTTATAGATGGGAAGAAGCCGTGGACGTTGACTTGCAGAATTTGCAGCGAGATCTACCCCAAGAATAACTTTGGGGAGTTTTACGTTACTGCCCTGGACAGTACTCACGTGTTCCGCAAGGAACTGGGTGACCGCTCGCTCCTGTTCAACAAGGATCATCCGGATCCCGAGGATCCGCACCACAGATTGTACGTGGATGATGGATATGGCATGACGGATGCTGACGGGAATCGGCATGATATTATTGCCTATTACTGTCACTACGGGATTTGGAGACCCATTGAAGGTGGTGTGAATGTTCTGGGAGAGGCATTTGCGTTTACCGGTGATCGGAGGTATGCACATAAAGCCGCAGTCTTGCTTGATCGCATTGCCGATGTGTATCCTGAAATGGATTACCTTCCTCTCCACAAAATGGGTTTTCACCACAGTCAGGGTGGAACTGGTGAGGGACGAATAGAAGGATGCATCTGGGAGACGTCCGTAGCGCGAGGGTTGGCGAGGTGCTACGATCTGATTTTCGATGGGATTCAAGGAGATGAGAAGCTTGTAGGGTTTTGCTTAGAAAAGTCGATCCGCTATGGATTGGCACCAAAGGACAGCATAGACAACATCTGCCTTCACATTCAGAAAGACCTTCTACTGGAAGCGCTCAGTTCCGTGAAGGATGGGAGAATCCGCGGCAATACGGGTATGACACAATGCTCACTGGCTACTTTGGCGATCGCACTTGACGATCCAGAACTGACACCGAAGTGGTTGGACTGGCTGTTCGATCCTGAATATCCCGGGGAATATTCAAAGAAGAAGGATGCGATTCCGTGGGTTCTGACCGAGGGGCTAGACCGGGATGGAGTAGGTGGAGAATGTGGTGGGTATGCCTTGATCTGGCTCAGGCAGATGCAAAAGCTGGTCCAGATTCTGTCAGCATATCCGGAGTACCATCAGGATCTTGTAACCCGATATCCCAAGCTCAAGCAAGCCTTTCTTGCCGAATCGAGATTGAATGTGCTGGATGCTATGATGCCCAACACAGGTGACAGCGCCATCGTGGGGAAATGGGAGAGGCGGGGAACCGGTTCGACATATATGCACGCCTACAAGATCCACGGTGACAAGAGATTCGCCAGACTTGCCAAATATGAGCAGGAAATACACGGCTCGGACCTGAGGAGAGATCTGGGCACAATTAACGTGGAAAGTGCAGGGGCGGCACTGGAGGAGGCCCAAAGCATAATCGACGGCCTCAAGGGTCTTAGTGAAGATGTGTTCGAGGACGACCCCGACCGGTTGATCAATGAGGTTACTCAGGAGGGTGACTACGGAACTCGTGAACTGCGTAGCGAGTTCTTCGGTAGGTACGGGCAGGCCCAACTCCAGTCGGGAACACCCCGGAACGGCAGAGCCACTTTCATTCACTATGGCTTCGATAAAGGTCACTCCCACCAGGACTGTCTGAATCTAGGATTGGTCGCGAAGAATATGGACATGATTCCCGATCTGGGGTATCCGGAGATGCCTGGGAACTGGCCCAAGGGGGTGGCTTTCACCAAGAAT
>CAVOEZ010000682.1:0-3057 GCA_963694355.1 Latescibacteria bacterium UBA2968
GATGATAAGCGACTGCTTTGCAGGTGAACTTCTTGCAGAATATGTGGCTTCTCCCGGTACTACCCAGGCCGTGGAGCAGCTTGCGGACAGCCGGACGCTGCCCAATGTTCGCAGGATGGAGATACCTGATGACTTCGTGGGTTCCGAGTCGATGGATTACTTCATTCACCTTAAGAAAGAGTTTAATCAATTGCTTCTCGGATATGTGAGCGAGGTCCCCGGTGTGGGTCTGGAGGATGAAATATCGGGTGGAAACCGGGAGATTCTGGATCTGATCAAGCGGAAGGTGGTGGAAGCGGGAATCAAGACGCGCACAAAGAGTCGTGTAGAGATCAATGTGAATCCCCCGAGCGATTACGTCATCCGGGAAGGTGACCATGCCATCGTCGTCTGCAGTGACTAACCCCAACCCGCCCGCGTCGGAAGTGTCCATCGATGAGCTCGGGCTGTTCAAGATTTTCTCCGGTCTTTCCAGAGAGAAACTTGGAAAAATCCGTTCGATCATGGATCTCGAGCGGCACAAGGCGAACGAGGTGATCATCAAGGATGAGGATGTGGGGGATACGTTCTACCTTCTCCTGGAAGGGGAGGTGGAGGTGAGCAAAGTTCTGGTCATGCGGATGTCCAGGCAGGAAGTAGACGAGACGGATAAATCCTTCATCAGGTTAAGTTCAGATCCACATCCCGATTTCGGAAAGCCTGCATTTGGGGAAATGGCCTTGTTCAGCGAGACCTGCAAGCGCTCTGCTACAGTTAGGACGACACTTCCCTCGGTCCTGGGCGTGATTCAGCATTGTCGATTCATAGCGTTGTGCGAGTCCGATCACGAGATTGGATACCGGGTGTTCCTGAATATCGCTGGCGTTATGAGTGGTCGCCTGGACAAGACGAACCGGGATGTCCTGAATTTGACGACTGCACTCAGTTTTGTTCTGGCTTCTGGTTGAACCTTCCGAAACAGTTCCTTTTCTTGAAAGGACAGGTGAATACATAGATGAATCGGGCACAGCATCAGTTGATGACAATTCTGCAAAAGATAAATGTATTTCACGGGCTGGATCTGGGCGAGGCAGAACGGCTTGTCAGTATTTGCAAATCCGTAATGTTCGAGCCGGACACACAGATCTTCAAGGCTGGAGATCTCAGTGAAAGTATGCTTGTGTTGATTACGGGAAAACTGAAGGCGGTGAGCCGAACCGGACAGGACCTTGCCGAAATCCTTCCGGGTAGTTCCATTGGTGAGATGGGTGTGTTCACAGGTCATCGGCGTTCAGCTACCATTGTTGCCGTAGAAAAGTCGCTCGCGCTTTCAATGGAGAAACGGAATATGGATGCTTTGCTGAAGGAAGATGCTGGGATGCGAGTCAGCATTCTGGCGAATGTGGTGGATCTGCTTGCTGATCGTCTTGCAGAAGCGAACAAGCAGATCGACGAGTTGCGGAAGTGATCGTTGGCATACATAAATAGATTTTTTCAGGGCGGACGCTGTTCGCCCTGCTTTGTGTACCGGCAGAAAGGCGGGAGGACAGCACATGGATCTCTATGAGAAGTATCGACTGACCCGGACGATCAATGCTTGCGGTAAGATGACACATCTTGCCGGCGCAATCGTATTGCCCGAGGTGGTTGAGGAAGTGACGGAGGCAATGGGGTGCTTCTTCAATCTGGAAGAGCTTCAGGAGCGGGCGGGAGAGATCATTGCTCGGGCAACCGGAGCGGAGTGGGGTTGCGTGACTGCCTGCACGGCTGCAGGGATCGCACTGGGAGTTGCTGGTGCGATGACTGGTAGAGATATCGGTAAGGTGTGGCAGTTGCCCGATACGAATGGAATGAAGAACGAGGTGGTGATCCAGAAGGGTCAGTGCGTCAATTTCGGAGCCCCGGTCACACAGATGATCCGGATGTCGGGCGCATCCGTTGTAGAGGTGGGAACGGTACACAATACGACGGAAAGTCATTTGAAACACGCGATCGGGGAGAATACAGCTGCCGTGGTCTGTGTGGTTTCACATCATACGGTCAGATACGGATGCGTCCCACTTGAGAAATTAGTGGCCATCGCACACGAGAGGAATGTTCCTGTTATCGTTGACGGCGCAGCCCAGTCCTTTGTAATCAAGAAGATCGTCGACACCGGTGCGGACCTGATCATCTGCAGCGGTCACAAGTATCTTTCCGGGACAACAGCCGGTGTGGTTTGTGGAAAGCGGGAACTGGTAGAGGCGCTAAACCTGCAGAATCGGGGCATTGGTCGTCCTATGAAGGTGGGGAAAGAAGGGATCGTGGGTGTGATGGGCGCTCTGGATTACAGGATGAAGCTGGATGTCCTAGGGTGGGAGGCAGAGCAGGACCGGAAGATGAATCGCATTGTCGAGCGCCTGGAAGGGATCGACGGGATTTCCCTCTCTGTGGATCCGGATCCGAATGGAAATCCGTTCAGCAGGGCCCGGGTTTCCGTTGACCCGGATCGTGCAGGGCTGAATGCCGAGGTGATCAACCGTGCGATGATGGACGATGAGCCCTCGATCCGGCTGCGCGCGCACCATACAGACGAAGGATACTTCACTGTAGATGCCATGGAACTGACAGAGGAGGAGATCGAGTTGACCTGCGACAGGCTGGTGGGCATGCTTACCGCAACGGACGCCGTCAAAGCGGGCATCATGGAAAAGTTCGGCGCTGAGGACCTTGTGGATGCGCGTTGGGCGTGGCTGCGATAAAGCAAGACTCGACAGGCATGCGAAATGGGGACACAGCTTGTGTCCCCATTTTTTCTTTAAGGATGGGTGGGATGAAAGAGGACCGGTTGCCCTTACTTGCCCAGCCGGAATCCGACACTGAATCTGAAGGAACTGTCCGACTCGTCATCGGCAATGATGAGCTTGAGTTCACCGAACCACGCCAGTGCCGATCCCAATTTTTTCTGAAAGCCAAGGGGCAGGTTCAAACTGATTTTGGTGTCGTTGGGCCCCAGTTCCGCTCGATAGAGGTGTGTTCCAATTCCCGCGCCGGCGTATCCTTT
Source organism: Latescibacteria bacterium UBA2968 (assembly GCA_963694355.1). GTDB lineage: Bacteria > Latescibacterota > UBA2968 > UBA2968. The sequence goes on from CAVOEZ010000682.1 coordinate 3,023, forward strand.
TGTGCTTTCAGAGTCATGGAAAAAGAATACAGCGT
>CAVOEZ010000683.1:0-3057 GCA_963694355.1 Latescibacteria bacterium UBA2968
GAGGGCCTTGTTCTGTCGGAGAGAGTGGATCGGCGAATCTGGCAGGAGAACGAAGGCAGGCGTGAGGCAGAAAGGACAGGGAGGAAACTTATACGGAAGTACTCGTGGATTCGTGATGTGTTAAGGTCAAACTGCTTTTCTGGCCATTGTTCTTATCTTTCACCGGGCGCTTTTGGCGCAACCCGTTTCACAGATGGATGCATTTGCAGACTCTGTCAAGTCTTGACCTCAGATGGACCGATTCTCTTCAATTCCTCTTCGAGTCTCTCCGCGAGGAAGAGTTTCAGCAGGCTCTGATATGGCACATCGCGCTTGTTGGCGAGCACCTTCAGCTCCGCCAACATATGCTCGGGAAGCCGCAGCGAAATGGTTTTCAACGACGGCTTGAGATTCGGCAATACAAGCGGGCGTGCGTCAGACCAGTCAATGTAGTCTGTCGAGTCCGACTTCGACCAGAACTCACGTTCCTGGTCCTCTGACAGTTGCCTGGGGATCTGCTTAGCTTTCCTGGCCATAGCGCTCATAGCTCCCGCGTTCTTTCCGACTTTGATCACGAGCTGAAATCACTCGTATAAGCTGTTGGCGAATTGTGAAGACCACAAAAAGGTGGCGGTCCGAATCGGTCTTGCCCAGAAGGAAGAACCTGGTTTCAGCCGATGCGTGTCGCTCATCTGGCCGAGCGAGCAGGGGCTGGTTGAAGAAGACCTGCTCGCATTCTGCGACGGTGACGCCGTGTCTCTCCCAATTCTTGAGGAGGTTCCCCTCGTCCCAGTCGAAGCTCGTTCAGGCCACAGGTCTGTCAAGGATATCGACGGTCATCAGTATATCATACAGATATACAAGATGCTTCAGTGAAATGCAATAGAAGGCCGGACATCTGTTCGAGAGTGTTGGTATTGACTCTGGCCATGAAATACGGTATATATCATGGTATATACTTTATCTCAAGGAGGCATCAATGAACACAGCAAAATTGTTCACAAATGGTCGGAGCCAGGCGGTTAGGCTGCCGAAAGAGTGTCGGTTCTCAGGTCAGGATGTGTATGTCAGGAAGCTCAAGGGGATGGTTATCCTTGTTCCCAAAGAGGCAGCCTGGCAGCCTCTGATCGATAGCCTGGACCACTTCTCCTCTGACTTTCTCGAGGAGCGGGAGCAGCCGGCTCAACAGGAGAGAGCCGGGTTGTGATTGAGTTCATGCTGGATACCAACATCTGTATCTATCTGATCAGGCAAAAGCCCAGGCAAGTGGTCGAGCGTTTGGAAGCAGCTTCGGTGTCTGACATTGGGATTTCGTCGATCACACAGAGTGAGCTGGAGTACGGGGTCTGCAAGAGCCGTAAAACGGAGCAAAACCGGGCAGCTCTCCTCGAGTTCCTCGCGCCACTGGAAATTCTCGCGTATGATGACATGGCTGCTCAGTATTATGGTGAAGTGCGATCCCATCTGGAAGCGCAGGGCACACCCTTCGGATCCCTGGATATGCTGATTGCAGCACACGCGCGCTCAATTGGCTGCACCCTTGTGTCAAATAATACTGCCGAATTTTCGCGTGTACCGGATCTGAAGTTGGACAACTGGGTGGTCTGAGCGCGCCTTGTCGGCCACCCACTCATAGCATACTCTCCCGGGAAATGCATGGAGAATTCATTGTGGGTTTGTATGTGAGGGCACTTGACAGGGGTTAACCGTTCCAGGTATATTTGTGTTGAACCGTATCCGTAAGTCCTGGACCGACTGCTCTTGCGTAAGCAAGGGACATTCCGCCCGTAGCGCGGTGGTCAGAAGTCCCCAGGGTGGAGCGGTTTTCTTTTTCCCTCCGCTATAGCCACAATTCTTTGACGTGATCGGCAATCAATTCCCAATAAGTATCATCCCCGTGTTCGTGACGTTGAAAGAGAGACCAGGCTAACGCGTCTGCTATTTGCAGCAGATGTTCCCTTTTCGAATCTGCGTGTCGAATCGCCAGGGTAATGTTGAGATCCTCAACCGCCCGAGCTATTTCTTGCTCAAGCCTGTCTCGCAGGCCAGCCTTGGTGTACCGGCGATCCATATTTCAATGTGACCTCGATCAAATCCCATAAAGCCGCTGAGCAGCCATTCCCCAATCTTGTCGGGTGATTATACTCCAGATCGGGGAATGCTTCAAGGTTTCCGAGTTGGATCCATCGATGATAATCGAGTTCGGCTATATGAGTTCTTAGTGTACTTGGTCGAGACTTTGTATGACCTCTATCGAAGATACAGGGCCTTGACAATTCGTATCACTGGTAGCATAGTAGGGACACGTAGCTGGCCGAAGCGTTCGTTTTCAGGCAGACCAGCGCTACTTTTTTATCTCGGACTGTTACGCATAGCAACTGAGTCCGTTGGAAAATTCGAGAGAGCAAAGAAAGAGAAGGGTTTAGAATGCCGTCAATCGTTCACTGTGCGGATGTCCATCTGAAGGCTCGTGAAGAAGAGGCTTACTGTTTTGGGGTGCTGGAAGAGGTTGTGGCACTCACCAGGCGGGAAGGTTCGGACTTTCTGTTGATTTGTGGTGATCTGTTCGACACTCCGAGGGACGCCGCTTCGCTTGGTGGAAAAACAGAAGAGATTCTTGGCAAGCTCCGGGGTGAAGCAGAGGTGATCTATATTCCCGGGAATCATGACCCTGTTGAGCAGAATACGGGCGTCCTGGGCGCATCGGATCACATTCACGTCTGTGTGATGAGGCCGTTTGAGTTGATTCAGCGACCCGAGGTCGAATTCCTGTGTATTCCTTTCTCCGAGAGCTATTCAGGTTACCACGAATGGGATATACCCGAGCTGGGGGAGTGCCCACGAATCGCGTTAGCACACGGACACGTCCTGGAGATGGGTGTTTATGCCGGGCCGGATGAAGCGGGTTCGGAAGATGCGGGAGTGATCGACCCGGATCTGTTTCTTCGCTATGGCGTTGACTATGCTGCCCTGGGGCACATTCACGCAGGAAGGTCCGTGCGGTTGGAGAATACACAGTTGAGTTATCCCGGCTCTGCAAGGGTCTGGAGAAGTGGTGAGACGGGACCGCGGCATGTG
>CAVOEZ010000684.1:0-3056 GCA_963694355.1 Latescibacteria bacterium UBA2968
AGTGTATCGCATCTGACGCACTTTACGAATCCGTGCTCAGAGATTCAGATGGGGCAGTAACCTCCTTTGCCGGTGTGGTGCGCGATCATTCTCTAGGTCGCGATACCAAACACCTCGAGTATGATGCATATCAGGGCATGGCTGAAAAAAAGATGGAGGAGATCGGAGATGAGGTGAGAGCTCGCTGGGATGTCGATCGCATCGGGATTCTTCACAGGATCGGGAGACTGGAAATCGGGGAGATCAGCGTACTGATTGCGATCTCGTCGCCCCACCGAAAGGCCTCTCTGGAGGCCTGTCATTACACGATCGACCGCTTGAAGGAGATTGTGCCCATCTGGAAGAAGGAGGTTTGGACCAACGGAGAGGCATGGGTGGAAGGAGACCCCTCCTCACCTGCACCCACCAAACAAGAAGACCAGGGGTGAACAATGTTTGGATTCGGATGGGTAATAGAAGGAAAACTGGCGGGGATGAGCCGTCCTGGCTCACCATTTTCAGATCTTGGCGAGGATCTGGACTTGCTGGGAGAAGCGGGAGTTTCCGCAATTGTATCCCTAACCGAGGAACCTCTTGACCGTGAGATTCTGCGGGAGTCCGGGTTCGCATACAGACACATCCCGATTTGGGATATGTCGGCACCCACTCAGGACGATATTCGTCAGTTCGTGCTTTTCGTGTCGGAGCATCTCAATGCGGGAAAGGGCGTATCGGTCCACTGCGCAATGGGTCTGGGAAGAACGGGCACAATGCTAGCAAACTATCTGGTATATATTGGGATGGATGCGCAGGATGCAATCCGCGAGGTGAGGTCCAGACGACCGGGATCCATTGAAACAAGAGACCAGGCCGAGGCTGTAATGACATACGCAAACGGGCTTTCCGAGGTGCAAACCTGATGGATGTTGGCATGTGGGTGTTGCTGCCATTGACCCTGGCCAAAATGACTCCATTGTTACTGGCCGGTCTGGGTGGTCTGGCATCGGAAAAATCAGGCGTTATCAATATCGGTCTTGAGGGTATGATGCTTTCGGGTGCATTTGCCGCGGCGGTGGGTGCGATCGCGTCAGATTCAGCCTGGATCGGATTGATGGCCGGCTCCGCAGGAGGATTGTTACTGGCCAGTGCTCATGCTCTGGCCTGCATCAATTTGCGAATGGACCAAATCGTGAGCGGGACAGCGGTGAACCTGCTGGCCCTGGGCGGCACGGGATTCTTCCTTTTCCAGATATTCGGCGTTCACGGGAGCAGTCCGTCTGCCCCAAAACTTCCGATGGCCGATCTGTTACCATTTACCGGCGGGTTGTTCCGTCAACCCGTGACTGTTCCGATCGCGATTCTGCTTGCGTTGATCATGTGGTTCGTGCTGTTCCGAACACCTTATGGTCTTCGAGTTCGAGCTACCGGAGAGTCTCCCGAAACCGCACGCGCGGCTGGAATTCCCACTGATCGAATCCGCTGGTTCGGGGTTTTGGCCAGTGGTGTGCTGGCTGGTCTGGGTGGTGCTCACCTCGCACTTGGTGACCTGAGTCAGTTTGTGGAACGGATGACCTCAGGTCGTGGGTTTATAGCGCTTGCCGCGCTTATTTTTGGAAAATGGCACCCGCTGGGTGTTCTTGGCGCGTGTGTCTTTTTCGGTTTTGCCGAGGCATTGGCAGATGGTCTTCAGGTGCGACTCAGCCATGTTCCTGCCGAGGTATTTCTGGCACTGCCTTTTGTTCTGACCATGGTTGTGCTCGCAGGTTTCGTCGGACGAACCCGACCACCAGGTGGTTTGGGTCGGCTGGACTAAACAGTTTTAAGCCAGGCGACGGTTTTCGAAAGGGGAATTCGATGAGGTTTACACTTTTTCTGCACTGGTTCTATTAGTCGCGGTGATTCCACTGGTCCTGAATGCGGGGGAGGGTGGTTATTGGGGTTATGCGGGAGTTGGTATGTAATGAAATCAAGTATGGAAGTATCGGAGGTACAGGCCGAAAATTTCAGGAAACTCACTGGACACAATGCCCGCGCTGTTCAGGTTCTAGACGACCGTGAGATACAGTCACAGATAAAATAGATGCATCCTTGCCCTTATGATATCCAGGATTTTTTACATCAGATCAGGTTCTCGGCGAAAATGGTTCACATTCGCGCTCGTGTGCTGGATCGCCGGCATCTGCTCTTGCGAGTCCGCGCCGAAAATCAACCGGAGCGGGTCCACTAACGGTCCCGCGGAATCATCCGGCAGTCCGGATTCGTCGAAAGTGGGAGGCGATAGCGGGTCTTCATTGAAGGATACCCTGAAAACCACCTCAGATTCCACGATTACGGATTCTTCCTCGGCTGCGGATTCAGCGAATACGGATTTGAGTTCCACGAACGCATCAGACACCAGTGCATCGGACAGTACAGGAACCGTAGCAAATCAGGATTCGAGCAAGACCGAGCTACCAAGGCATTATACATACAAGATTATTGAATCGTTTCCTCACGATCACAATGCATACACCCAGGGGTTGATCGTTCAGGATTCTATTCTGTATGAGAGTACTGGACGTTACGGCAAATCCTCCCTCAGAAAAGTGTCTCTGGCGACGGGTGAAGTCCTCAAGCATATCGATCTGGACTCCAGGCTTTTTGGAGAAGGATTGACGGTCTTTGGCGACCGACTGATCCAGCTTACCTGGAAATCCCTGACCGGGTTCGTTTATGATAGAGAAAGCTTTGAACAAAAAAGAACCTTTAGTTACGCTACTGAAGGATGGGGAATTACCCACGACGGCCAAAGCCTGATTATGAGTACTGGTTCATCTACCCTGTTTTTCCGAGATCCTGACTCGTTCGAAGAAACACGCAGACTGGACGTATCTGACAACGGAATTCCTGTCAAAAATCTGAACGAACTAGAGTATGTAGAGGGTGAGATCTACGCGAACGTCTGGGGCTCCGACCGAATCGCGATCATATCTCCCAGGACCGGTAGTGTTACGGGTTGGGTCGACCTGACAGGCATCATTTCAAGCCAGGATCGAATGGATCCGGAGGCTGTGCTGAATGGCATCGCCTATGATGAC
>CAVOEZ010000685.1:0-3055 GCA_963694355.1 Latescibacteria bacterium UBA2968
CGACGGATCGCTGAGAAGGGAAGGCAGCGGCTGGGTTACCACACCGTATTTCAGGGTGCATCTCTCCGCGCTAGGCGCAGTCTTCGCACTCCTCCACGCCTGGGGATATCACCTGAAGGAATACGATCTCCTCTTTTCGTTCAGAAAAGAGAGCTTTTTCGGAGCCGGCTATACGGATGTCCACGTACAGATGTTCGGCTACAGACTCATGCTCATTCTCTCCGTGGTCCTGGCCATCGTCCTGATCTACAACCTCCATTTCAAAGGATGGCGACTCCCGGCGCTCGGTGCAAGTGGATACCTGGCCGCGGTGGTCCTCATCAGTTGGATCGTGCCGTCTGTCTATGAACAGTTCGTGGTCATGCCTAACGAACTGAAGCTGGAAACCCCTTACATCAATCATACCATAGAGTTCACGCGCAAGGCATACGGGCTGGACAAAGTGGAAGAGGTCCCGTTCCCCGCCGATTCTGCGCTTACGCTCGACGACATCCGGATGAATCTCCCGACAATTCGAAGCATCCCTTTGTGGGACCGCCGTCCCCTGAAAGCCACATACGGACAACTGCAGGAAATCCGTTCATACTACCGGTTCGCCGGTGTGGATGTGGACCGGTATCAGATCGACGGTTCTTACCAGCAGGTGATGCTCGCAGGGCGTGAATTCTCACGCAACTCACTCCGTGGCGAAACCTGGCTGAACAAGCATCTGGTATTCACACACGGATACGGCATTTGCATGAGCCCTGCCAATGAGATCAGTGGCGAGGGACTTCCGGAATTCTACGTCAAGAACATCCCGCCGGTTTCCCCGGTGGGAATTCGTATTGGCCGACCGGAAATCTATTATGGCGAAACCATGCGGGACTATGCCATCGTAAAAACGCTGACTCAGGAGTTCGATTATCCCAGCGGCGATGAAAATGTCTATACCACCTATCAGGGCAAAGGAGGGGTGCTCATCAGCTCCTTCCTCAGGCGCCTGGCATTCGCCATCCGCTTCGGCGACCCCTATCTCCTGGTAACCGACAACCTCACACCGGACAGTCGCATCCTGTTCGATCGGCATATCGGCCGACGCTTTCGGGATGAAGGGCCCAAGCGGTTCGAGAAACTCGCCCCATTTCTGAAATACGACAAGGATCCCTACCTCGTTACGGCCAACGACAGGCTGTACTGGATCCAGGATGCATACACTGTGAGCAACATGTATCCCTATTCCCAGCCATACGGCAGACCCTATATTCGGGAAACGAACTACATACGCAATTCAGTAAAAGCGGTAATGGACGCATACGATGGAACCGTCACTTTTTATATCTGGGATGAAGAAGACCCCCTGATTCAATGTTACGCCGCCATATTTCCTGACTTGTTTCGCCCAAAGTCCGAAATGCCCGTTTCCCTTCGCAGCCACGTCAGATATCCCACGGACCTGTTCAAAATCCAGTCCTCGCTCTACAACACCTTCCACATGACTACGCCACAGGTCTTTTACAATCGGGAAGATGTGTGGGAACCCGCTGTCGAGATCTACGGCGTTTCCGAACGCCCCCAGGTCATGGATCCATATTATGTCATTTTTAGACTCCCCAACGAGGATCGGGAAGAGTTCGTGCTTATGCTCCCGGCCACACCCGCGGGGAAGGCGAACATGATCGCCTGGCTGTTCGCCCGGTGCGATGGACCCAATTACGGACGGCTGATGGTCCACAAACTGCCCAAAGAGAAACTCATCTACGGTCCTATGCTGATCGAGCGCAGGATCGACCAGGACACGGAAGTCTCCAAGGAAATCACGTTGTGGAGCCAGCGAGGTTCGGACGTGATTCGTGGAAACCTCCTGGTCATCCCGATCGAAAACTCCTTCATCTATGTCGAACCGCTCTACTTGCAGGCCACCCAGTCGGGCATGCCCGAACTGAAGCGTGTACTCGTCGTCCACGGTGAGAAACTGGCCATGGGAAAAACCCTCGATGAGGCCCTTCAGAAGGTGTTTGGAGCAGATTCAGATGGACCGCTCAGAAAAGCGGCGCCAGCGGGAGAAGACAGAACCATCGGTGAACTCAGCCAGAACGCGCTGAAACATTTCGAGGCCGCTCAGGAGAACCTGCGCAAAGGGGATTTCGGAGCGTACGGAGCATCGATCGAAAAACTGAAAACCACCCTCGTCAAACTCAGCAAAGTCTCAGCCGGCAGCGAGGGGACAGAATCGCCATGAGCAGCCGCTCAACCTGGTCCGCTCTGCTTACCGAACAACGGCTCGAGGCCAGCTCACACGTGGATGAATTGGGCACCCGGGAAGTCCTGGAACTGATCAACACCGAGGACAGAAAAGTAGCCGCTGCAGTTCAGGCCGTGCTCCCTGAAATCGCCGGGGCCGTGGACCTTGTGACCGCAGCCTTCCGACAGGGTGGAAGACTGTTTTATACCGGCGCAGGAACCAGTGGAAGACTCGGTGTGCTGGATGCCTCCGAGTGTCCTCCGACTTTCGGTGTCGATCCTGGAATGGTACAGGGAATCATCGCTGGTGGAGAACCCGCCCTGGTGAGATCTCAGGAAGGGGCCGAAGACCTCGAGCAGAACGGTGCGGAAATCATCGAACAAAGAGGCGTGAATGGGCGGGACGTGGTAATGGGCATCGCAGCCAGCGGTGTAACGCCTTTCGTTCTGGGCGCAATCAGCAAGGCCCGCGAACTGGGTGCCGGCACGGTCTTCTTCACGTGCAATCCCGCATCTGCAGAAAAAGTCGACGCCTGTGTGAAAATCACGCCAACCGTTGGGCCTGAGGTGGTAACAGGATCCACGCGAATGAAGGCAGGCACGGCCACAAAAATGGTGTTGAACATGATTACAACTGCGGCTATGATCAAGCTGGGCAAAGTCTACGGCAACCTGATGGTTGATCTAAAACCTTCCTGTGCAAAACTTCAGGATCGTGCAGAAAGAATTCTTACGGAAACCACGGGGTTGAACCCGCACGACTGCGGCAAAGCCCTGGAGGAAGCGGAGAACGATTTGAAGACAGCGATCGTCATTACAAAACGGGCCGTTT
>CAVOEZ010000686.1:0-3052 GCA_963694355.1 Latescibacteria bacterium UBA2968
GACGCTCCAGATATTCTCGCACCGGCCCTCACCTCGCAACCCGTGGTCTCTGATCTCAGATTCGACGGCATTACGGTCGAATGGGGCACGAACGAGGCCAGTTCCACGGAAGCAACCGCCACCCCGGTGGGCGCTCCGACGCTGGACCCGGTCGTGCGCGTTCTCCCTCAGCTGGCCAAGAGCCACCAGATCCTGCTGGGTGGATTGGCATCGGGCACAACCTATTCGGAATGGACCGATTGCTCGGGAGACTGTCCGGAGAAGCAGGGGTGCCTCTGCAAACCAGATTGAGAATGCTTGTCGAACAGTCAAAGGCAAGAATCCAGAAGTCATCTTACGAAGACGACATTTCCATCCTCGGGATCGAAATACTCGAGAATCGAGATGACCTTTCATCTTCCTCTGATGATGCCGGGAAGGCCGGCGCACATCCCTTCTCAAGGTCGCTTCAACAGGACACGCTTCAATGATACACCCGGAAAGAATTCACATACTGACCCACAAACCCCACTCCCGCGGACGCTACGTCCTCTACTGGATGCAGCAGGCGCAGCGCGTCTCCGGCAACCACGCCCTGGAGTATGCGATCCGCCGGGCGAACGATCTGGACCTCCCTGTAGTCGTAATTTTCGCGCTCACCGACGATTACCCTGAGGCGAACGAACGGCACTACGCGTTTATGCTCGAGGGCATCCGCGAGGTCGGCGAAGCCCTGGAACACCGCGGTATCAACTTTGTTCTCAAAAAGGGAGCGCCAACCACAGTCGTTCCAGCCCTTGCCAGGGAAGCTGCCCTGCTCGTAACCGACCGGGGATACTTGCGGATACAAAAAGAGTGGCGTACAGCCATCGCAGAAAAAGTGTCATGCGCCGTTCACCAGGTGGAAACAGATGTCGTCATCCCCGTGGATCAGGTTTCTCAAAAAGAGGAGTACGCCGCCCGCACCATCAGACCGAAGGTCCACGCACGACTGGACGACTATCTGCTGCCTTTGGAATCAACGCCTGTAAAGCACCGGTCTCTCGACCTGGAATTCGCTGGCCTTTACAGCAGGAACGTGGAATTGATATTGCGCGGGTTACGTATTGATCGTAGTGTTCGAAGCGTCGATTCCTGTCTGGGAGGTGAAACGGAGGCTCGGAAACATCTTGCTGGATTCATAGACAATCGTTTACACCGATATGCCGAAGATCGAAATGACCCCTCACTAAAAACCGTGTCGAACATGAGTCCCTACCTGCACTTCGGACAGATATCTCCCCTCGAGATCGCCCTCGAGGTCCAGGACGCTGGCCAGCAGATCGGCCAGGAAGTCTACCTCGAAGAACTGATCGTAAGACGCGAACTTAGCATCAACTTTGTCCACCGAAATCCCCTGTATGATCAATACGAAGCGCTACCGGAGTGGGCGAGGAAAACGCTGGGCAAACACGAGGACGACCCCAGGGAGTATCTCTATGACCTGGACACCTTCGAGGCTGCTCAAACACACGACCCTTACTGGAATGCAGCGCAAGAGGAAATGGTCCTCACAGGAAAAATGCACAACTATATGCGAATGTATTGGGGGAAAAAGATCCTGGAATGGAGCGACACACCCCGAACGGCCTTCGAAACCACTTTGTTTCTGAACAACAAGTACGAGCTGGACGGGAGAGATGCCAACTCGTTCGCCGGCGTCGCCTGGTGCTTCGGAAAGCACGATCGCCCCTGGAAGGAACGGCCGGTATTCGGCACCGTGCGTTATATGAATGCCAATGGTCTCAAGCGGAAATTCGACATCGAGTCCTACGTCCAGCAGATCAAAGCGCACTCTTGACAGAACACCGCGGCTGGAGGCTTTGGTCACCAGGGCCGCCTCGAAGCCGCTGAACACGGAATCCAGGAATGGCTGATCACTCAAAAATAATCCTTGTTACCGGTGCAACCGGTTATGTCGGTGGCCGACTGGTGCCCCGTCTCCTTGAAGCGGGTTACCACGTCCGCTGCCTCGTCAGAGATGCTTCACGACTCAGAGGTCGCCTCTGGACCGATCGCGTGGAAGTACTCGAGGGCGATGTGCTTCGCCCCGAAACACTCCCGCCGGCAATGGAAAGGGTCGGTTCCGCCTACTATCTGATCCACGGAATGCGCGACTCCGACGACTTTCACGAGCGCGATCTCCAGGCCGCACGCAGCTTTGGAAAAGCCGCTCACGAATCAGGGGTTTCCAGACTCATCTATCTGGGCGGCCTGGGTGATCCCGATGCAGATCTCTCTGCACACCTCCGGTCCCGACAGGACACGGGCGCCGCCCTGGCGGAAGCAGGTGTGCCGGTCTCTGAATTCAGAGCGGCTGTAATCGTCGGATCCGGCAGTGTTTCCTTCGAAATGATCCGGTATCTCACCGAACGACTGCCGGTGATGGTTTGTCCAAAGTGGGTTTACAACAAGGTGCAGCCCATAGGAATTCGAAATGTCCTGGAATACCTGGTCGCCTCTCTGGAAAATGAGGAAAGCGCCGGGCAGATCATTGAAATAGGCGGGGCAGACATCCTCACCTATGGTGAAATGATGACCGGGTATGCAAAGGTGCGTGGCCTCCGCCGACTCCTCATACCGGTCCCGGCGCTCACCCCGGCGCTCTCCTCCCGGTGGGTCCATATGATCACCCCGATCCCGGCTGAAATCGCTGCCCCCCTCATCGAAGGACTGCGCAACGAGGTCATTGTCAGAGACGTCAACGCGCGCGTGATCTTCCCGGAAATCGAACCGATGGAATACGCCACTGCCGTCACGCGCGCACTTGACCGGCTGCACCACGCTGAAATCGAAACCGCCTGGAGCGATGCCCTCGCCAGCAGCCAGGGTGATGTCCCGGCGATCGTGATGACCACACAGGACGGAATGATCTCCGAACGCCGTCACCTAGAAATCAACACCGATCCGGAAATGGCGTACAAAGTCTTTTCAGGAATGGGGGGCGAGCAGGGATGGTTATACGCCAGCTGGGCCTGGAACATTAGAGGACTGCTCGACCGGCTGGTTGGCGGGGTGGGCATGCGCCGCGGAT
>CAVOEZ010000687.1:0-3043 GCA_963694355.1 Latescibacteria bacterium UBA2968
CGCTTTCAGAAGATCATCGGCTGGCTGCTGATCATTATCACCATGTCCGTGATCGGTGGAATGACCAAATAAAGCACCAATTCCAGGACACCGCGCCTCCGTTCACGGCGTAAGCCTCGGAACACGGAAAGATTGATTCCCTGCTTATCCTCTGAGATCCCTCCTTCCTTCCTCGCGTATCCAGTATCACAAGCTCGACTGCCTTCGGTTCGTACACAAAAATACCGTCACAAAGATATCTCCGTGACGGGACTCAAATGATTTACGTAAATCTATTCCGCTTCAGATTCTGGCGGTCGATAGGTGGCAGGAATCCTCAGGGTGAAGGTACTACCCTCACCCATTTTGCTCTCCACAGAGATAGTCCCACCCAGAAGAACCGACAATTTTCGTGTATTCGCGAGCCCCAACCCTTTCCCGTTCTTCTCCTTGTCGCTCCCTTCCACCTGGCGGAACTCCTCAAAGATGCGCTCCCGATCCGCTTCGGGAATCCCGGTCCCGGTGTCCCACACCGAAATCACCAGGTGATCGGCATTGTCTCTCTCAACACGAACACCCACCTCTCCTTCCCGTGTAAACTTGGCCGCGTTGCTCAGCAAATTAATCAAAATCTGCTGCACTCTGGAGCGATCTGTGTTCGCTTCTCCAATATCATCCGGGACCTCATACTTCAACTCAACACCCGGCTTGAGAAGTGGGCTGATCGTAGAGCAGCACATCGCGATCAGCCCCTTTACCTTGAACAGCTCCGCATCAACATCCATTCGTCCCGCTTCCACCTTGGACAAATCCAGGATATCATTGATCAAACTCAGCAAATAGTGCGCGCTTTCCGTAACCTTCTCCAGATTCTCTCTCTGAAGTTTGGGCAGAGCATCGCCGGATCGCCGAATCACCAGGCCGGTGAATCCCACGATCGCATTCATTGGTGTCCTGAGTTCGTGAGACATACTCGCCAGGAAGGCCGATTTGCGCTCCGTACCGGCAAGAACCTCCTTGTTCGCCGCAGCGAGCTCTTCATTTCGTTCCTGCAGCCGCCTGTGGCTCGCCACAACTCTCGAAGCGAGATACCCGATCACCAACACAAAGGCCGCCACCATTCCAATAAACCAGGTCCTTTGCCACACGGGAAAAGCACACTGAACCGAACGACGGCCGGGGTGGGATCCTCATTAAAATCGAAATCCCTGGCCTTAACCTCGAAGGAATGCGCGCCACTGCCGAGTGCTGTAAAGGTCTCGGTATTGGACAATGAGAAGGCAGACCAGGGTCCTCCGTCAATTCTCCAGGAGAAATGCAGGATGGACTGCGACCCTTTCCATCGGTCGATCCCCTTCCAGGTAAGCGTGGTATTGCCCTGCTGCGAGACCTCATCCACGGACGTCGTGACCGTGGTCTCGGGCGATGAGATATCAGGCAAATATCTGGTAGCAGTGATCCCGTCTCGCGCATAACTGTTCACCCAGATCGTACCCTCCCTGAGTTGCAATAACCGGGCGTAAAAGGCATTCTGTACGAGCGCCGTGGGTAATGCCTCACGCACCCAACCGATCCCGTCGAACCGGTGAATCCCTTCCGAAGTCACCGCCCAAACGCTGCCATCTACAGTATGGCTGACATCTCGAACCCTACCCCACGATCGGCCATCCGAAGTGGTCTGTCTCCGCCACATATCGCCATTATACGAAAACAGGCCATACGCGCGGCTCCCTACCCAAAGCTCGCCGCTTGGTGAACCGAACACCGCATCCACCGGGGCATTCGCGAAAACCTCAGGATCGGAAACCACATTCCAACCTTGCGCATCCTGGCGCCACAGTCCACCTCCACCACCCAGCCAGATTATCCCATCCCCCGTTTGGCCAATGCCATATACAGACCGTGGTGCTCTGGGAGGTGCGTAGTGGCGCCACTGCTCAGTCGCCGGCTCAAACCGTATCACACCTCCCAGGTGGTCACCTTCGTTCTGCCCACCTGCAGCACCCAGCCAGATATTTCCTTTCAGATCCTCAAAAACCGCCCTAGAATCCACACTCCAGGAAAGTTTCGGATGCGTCTTTCGAATCCATCGATCGTCGACGAATCGTGCAGTGGCCGTTTCGCCCTTGTGGCTGCCCACTGCCCAGAGTCCGCTCGCCAGGGTCATCACCAGTCTCACGGGTGCGTCCATCAGACCCTCTTTCTCGCCAAACTGCACCCAGGTTGTACCGTCAAAACGAACGGCGGTTTCGTCCTGGCCCAGAAACCACTGAACGCCCCCTTCTGCTTCAGCTTCCAGACTGAGCCCTGCAAGGGTCTCCCACTGGCTTGCCCCGGGATCGAAACGAACCGCGGCCTGTCCCGGACAGATCAACCAGAGCGCCCCATCCAAACTTTCCAAGATCTGCGAAACCTTCACCTCAGGAAGCGGAATATCCGGAGATCTGTAACTTTTCCAGACACCCCCATTGAAGGCATGAAGGGATCCTCGGGCACCTCCCACCCAGAGCGTTCCATGTCTGCTCGAAAGAACGGACCAGTTTCTATTTGTCCCACCGTACTCTGCCAGACTCACGGCTGTCCAGGAACCCTCGTGGAATCGGCTCATCCGATTTCCATCCGTAGTGACCGACCAGATTCGCCCATCCACATCACCGCCAAGTCGAGGCCGGCTGCCGAGAGTCAACCCGTCAACACCAGAGAACAGGTGCCAGCTCCCATTTGAATCGAGCCGGACTAACTCACCGTCCCAAAGTCCAAGCCAGACCGTGTCGCCGGAGACATGAACATCGTAAATGCCGAATTCTTTTCTCACTCCAGGAATTGCAGAACGCGCCAATTCCACAGTCGAAGTATTCGATTCCCCACGCTTTATCACACGCAACCGAATCTGGCTGCCCGCGACCCCCGACAACTGTTTGGGGCTCGTCAGAGACTGACCGTCTACTTCAACTATCCGATCCCCCACGTGCAACCCCGCAGCATCTGCCGGACTCCCTTCGGAGACTGACCAGATCAGACCACTGGACAGAAGCACACCTACCCCGATACCATCCGACCACTT
>CAVOEZ010000688.1:0-3039 GCA_963694355.1 Latescibacteria bacterium UBA2968
GCATTTTGGGGCAATGGGTTATGCTCTGTGTATGGCCGAGCTGGTGGACCAGTTCAGCAATCTGGGAGAGACACTGGACACGCTTGTTGTCTGTTCCGGGAGTACGACCCAACCCGGGCTGATCTTCGGGAACCGGGTTCTGGGGATGGATACGCGGATCATTGGTATGGCGCCAATCGTGTGGTCGCACGATCTGAAGAAGGCGTTTCTGGATGTGCTTGGCAAGATGACACAGGTGATGGATCTGGATCTCTCGTTCTCGGCCGATGATATCATCAATTTGGCCAGCTATGTGGGTCCGAGGGGGTATGGATACGCTTCGCCAGAGGGGAACGACGCATTTCGAATGGTTGCCCGGCTCGAGGGGATTTTCCTGGATCCGATCTATTCGGGAAAGGCCTTTGCAGGGCTCGCCGACCTCGTTCGCAAGGGTCAGATCGGATCTGATGAAACGGTGGCCTTTCTGCACACCGGCGGGACCCCATTGCTGTTTGCCTACGCTGAAGAGCTTGGCGCATAGGGGTACCCGTGCGTGCTGAGTTGAATATCCCAGGAAATTTGATCCAGAACCATTTTTACGTGAGCAATTGTGGGGCAGAATGAATCAGGATTGATTATATTCAATTGGATTGTGGCGTGATCGATATCTCGCGCGCCCTGGTGTTGAGGTTGAGGAAGGTACACAAGGAGGGTTGAAATGGAGAAGTTGGCAATTTTGGGTGGTCCCAAGGCAGTGCAGACCAGCGCTGACGATATGTTTACGTGGCCTATTATTACTGAAGAAGATGAAGAAGCTGCCTTAGAGGTGCTGCGCAGGGGCGGGATGTCGGGCACAGATGTAACGAATCAGTTTGAAAAGGAATACGCAGCCTGGTTCGGCTCCAAATACGCCCTCGGACACAACACGGGGACATCTTCGATTCACTCCGCGATGTTCGCCTGCAAGGTGGGTGTGGGTGATGAGATCATTTGCCAGAGCATGACATTCTGGGCTTCGGTGCTGCAGGCGATGAATCTGGGTGCAACTATCGTTTTCGCAGATATCGATCCCACTACGATGACCCTGGACCCGGCCGATGTGGAGCGAAAGATTACGGACAAGACAAAAGCGATTGTGGCCGTGCATTATTTCGGACACCCGACCGATATGGATGCGATCATGGAGATCGCCAATTCGCGCGGGATCAAGGTGATCGAGGATGTTTCGCACGCCCACGGTGCACGCTACAAAGGGCGTATGGCCGGCACGATCGGGCACGTAGGCGCAATGTCCTGCATGTCTGGCAAATCCCTGGCGATTGGCGAAGCCGGGATGCTGATCACGGATGACAAGGAGATTTATGAACGTGCCGCCGCATTTGGGCATTATGAGCGGACCGGCCAGCTTGAAGATTCGGAACTGTCGAAATTCGCTGGTCTGCCGCTTGGTGGATTCAAATACAGAATGCACCAGCTCTCCTCTGCGGTCGGTCGCGTGCAGCTGCGACATTACGAAGACCGGATGAACGAGATCGACAAGTCCATGAATTATTTCTGGGATTTGCTCGAAGGGGCTCCGGGACTCCGCGCCCACCGTCCAGCCAAGGATTCGGGAAGCACAATGGGCGGATGGTATGCAGCACACGGCATTTACGAGCCCGAGGAACTCGGCGGTCTGTCCCTCAAGAAATTCTCCGAGGCGGTGCGGGCGGAAGGTACGAGCTGCGGTGCGGGTGCAAACCTGCTGATGCACCTGCACCCTGTGCTTAATGACGCCGACATATACGGGCACGGTAAACCGACTAGAATCGCCAATTCTGAAAGGGATGTTCGCGAGGGAGAGGGCAGTCTGCCGGCTACCGAGAAGATGAGCCAGCGCCTGTATTCCATTCCGTGGTTCAAGCACTATCGACCCGAAGTGATCAAGGAACATGCTGAGGCGTTCCGTAAAGTGGTTGCTCAGGCGTCGGAACTGAGCGACTGACAATCAAGTCTATGGGTGACCTCACGTCGATCTGAAAATGGGGCGGTCGGAAATATTCGACCGCCCCTTCTCCATGCTGTTATTGTACTGTCCGTCAAGGATCGAACCTTCCCCTGTTATGATTCAGTACCCTCTTGAAGGTTTTCGTGACTGTGTGTCCGGCGTTTCTGATTCCGGTGAACCGATCAAGATCTACTTCCAAGTTGACTCAATGAATGGTTCCCTATATTTTGTATGCTGATCAAATCAAGAAGTCCAGGTCTCATTCCGCCGAGTTGGAGGGGGTATAAATTAATGCGAAGTAAGCGCATACTTAGAAGTTGGGAATTCCTGCCGCCGCGTCACGCGGCCGCTTTTACGATGATGGGCCTGGCATGTGTTCTTATATCGGTTTCCAGCCTTCTTGCCAGTTCCGCCAGATCCTCCCATGGTCTTCGGGCATCGGCGCTGACCACCGGAGCAGGCAGGGTCTATCTAACAGAAATCTGGGTCACGGAACCCTCGGGCAGTCGGCGGCATCTGGGCACTTTCCCGGGTCGATCAGGCGGACTGGTGTTCGAGGGTGAACAGTTGTTGTTCAGGGAGCAGCCCCTGACTTCGCCCATGTTCGGTGTAACCGTGGCTGGAGAACGCACCTGGTCACTATCCCCCGGGGCGATCTGGGCTATCCCGCTGGATGGCAATCAGGCCTATATTCTGGAGAGATCAGCCAAAGATTTGTTCCACCAGATCGAGGAGAGGACAGAGGGCAATTTGCCGATGTCCCAGGCGGCAGGCGCGGCTCTCGCCGGGGTTGACGCAGGTGTGAGCGAGGCGGCCGCCGCCTATGGCGCACTGCACGGGGCCACATACAGGTCCGCAAAAATGCGGTTCAAACTCGCGGGAAAGCATTTCAAAGGTCTGCCCAAACAGTATCCACAAGCGAGATTCTACAAGGAACCGTGCAAGGCCTATGCTGAGGCGATGAAGGAATATGCCAGGCTGGCCTGGGATGAGGGGGCCAGGTGGGCTTGCAGAGAACATATGCAGGTGATCAGCGACTTGCTTACATCATACGGCGGCAAGCATCAGGGTCT
>CAVOEZ010000689.1:0-3038 GCA_963694355.1 Latescibacteria bacterium UBA2968
CATTTGCTTCGACAAGGCCCTTCCGGGTTCCGCGACCTGGAAGGGCCCTTTTTTATGCTCCCACTCAACAGGACTTGCGGATAATAATGAGATCCAATCCTCTGGTTTCCAGCGCCTTCCTGAAGACAGATCGCATAGTCTGGTCGGAATCGGAGTCCTCCACCGTCCAGATGTGCCTCACTCCGCAAGTTTTTGCCAGATCTTCGATTTTCACAGCGCTGCCGGGACTCGATCCACCAAATTCCGATCGGTTTGGCGAAGGTTGCCCCCCTGTGGTGAGTGCTCCACCGTTGTCCAATACTACCATGAGGGCATCTGAACCGGTTGCCCCCGCGTGAATCAGCCCATTGATGCTGCTGTGGTAGAATGCAGAATCTCCAGTGAACGCCACGGTTCGTTCTCCAACCCCGGCTCTGGCCAGGCCAATAGCAGCTCCGATGGAGGATCCCATGCACAATTTGGTATCAAGTAGCTTGGCAGCCATCACCACGCATCCTGGATCGGCCGTAAGAAACGGATTTTGCCCCAAAGTCTCAGCTTCTTCCCGAAAAGCCCTGACAATTTCCTCGTATGGACACCCTGCGCAGTGAGATTTTCGGGCAGGTTTCTCCTTTCCCCAATCCTTCTGCAAATATTCTCGTCCGGGAAAGTAGTCGTCGATAAATTTTTTGAGAGAACTCTGGATCTGCCACCGGAAAAGCTCACCTTCCCAGTTCACATGTCCGGTCCGTTTTCCCAGGATTTTAGGCGTGACACCCTCATCATATCCAATGGCCTTTATGGCGTCTTCCAGGTACGGGTCAACCTCTTCAAAAACAATTATTTCGTCACATTTTTTCAGGAATTTGGCAATCAAGCCCGCCGGGAGTGGATGGAGGGTACCCAATTTTAAAATGGACAAACCTTCGGTTGACGTATCACCCAGTGCATCAAGCAGCTTGCTGAAACCGAATCCGCCTGTGAGAATTCCCCTGGTGCCTTCCCCTAGAAGCTGGTTAAATGCGGAACTTTCCAGTTCTGCTGCAATTTCACCAAGTTTCTCGTGAAGACGCCTGTGGTTCTGCATCGTGTTGAATGGTGAAGATATCCAGCGCATCTGCTCGCGGCTGGGAGGAAGCGAGGGACGTGTGTTTGGCGGCTTTACGGCAGGCTGGGATGCCTCGCTGACACTGAAGCTTCTGATGATCCGGATAATGACCACACTTTGGTATTTCTCTGAAAAGTCGAATGCCCAGCGTGTCATGCGCCTGCCTTCTTCCGGCGATGCCGGCTCGAGCACCGGCAATTCCGCCAGATTTCCAATCAACCGCGTGTCCTGTTCGTTCTGGGATCCCCACGCTCCCGGATCATCTCCAAGGAGGATCACGAGACCGCCATGAACGCCGGTCATGTTCAATACCATCAGCGTGTCCAGGGCAACGTTCATACCCACACTTTTCAGGCAGACGAGCGCCCTTTTCCCTCCCTGTGAGACTCCTGCAGCAATGTCCAGAGCGATTCGTTCATTGGGACACCATTCGGCGTGGTGTCCATATCGATCCTGCGTGTCTGCAAGTGTATTAAATGTACCGGTCCCCGGAGATCCCGGATACCCTGTTACCACACTTACGCCGGATTCTATTGCGCCAAGTGCGATAGACTGGTCGCCGTTTTGTATTTCTGCAGCCATTTGGTTCTCCTGTGTGAATTCCAAATCGGGTGATCTGTAGACCGAGGGATGGTACTTTTCCTGTCTGAGCTTGTCAAGAAATAAGGGTGTTGCCAGGCATTGTGCTGCGCATCAGACAAGCCCGATAAGACGCCAGAACAAGAGATTCAGGGGGACGAGGAGTATCAGAGTGAGAATAGACATCAGGGTCATCAAGAGGATGAACTGGCCCATTCTCACATATCGAAAGCTGTATGCCAGGACGAAAGGGGCAGACTGGTATGGGAAGAACACAAGGCTCGAACCAATGGCAATGCTCAATGAAGCGGGCAGAAGCGGAAGTCCGGTCTGGGCAGAATAGTCCAGCAGTATCGGGGCAAGAACAGCGGAGATCGCGGCGGTATCTGCAAAGAAATCGAAAGGCAACACCAAATAGGTCAACACACCAAGGCGCACGGACGGGGCCAGATCCGAGAGGTCGAGCCATTCTGTTAAACCCGAGGCCAGCGTGGCGCTGAGATCGGCGTGTTCTATGGCATAACCCATTGCGAAAGCTGCGGCGACATAGATCAATAACGGGAAATTGATCTGGCGCAGCCGATCGGGATGGAGGGGCCCCACGCCTGGCAGGAAACTCAGGAGGACCAACCCCAACCCTATGTGAGCGGGATGAATCCCGTGCACTGCATCGGTGGACCAGAGCACCACGCCCAATATCAGGATGGCGAGGGTCTTTTTCTCGTCCACTGTAAAAGATTTCGGTACCCTGGGCAGATCCTTGAGCAGGTTTACGGGACCGGGCGCCACGGGGAGCAGGATGCGAATGAGTGCGTATGCACACAGGGTTCGGCCCAGCCCGATGACCGGGAACATATATCCTGCCCATTCGCCCCAGAATACCGGTATGTTTCTGGATTCCATGACCCCGAAGACGACCATATTCGGCACAGAGGCCGTAAGCACCCCTGTTCCTCCGTAGTATGTAGAGCACATCAAAGACATCACGAGCGCTGCGCTGACTCTCGAGCCGGGCTTTTCCCCAAGGGATTTCAGAAGGCCAATAAGCAGGGGCATCAGGATGAGGATGCGGACAACTCCAGAAGGGATCAGAAGCGCTGAAACGAGGCCGAGAACGTGGATGCTCAAGATCAACCTCGGATAGGTGGTCACCCGCTCCAATACCATGCGGCCCATGCGATCGCCAAGTGGCGTTTCGGTGATGCAGAGGCTGAGTCCCATACCGGCGAATACGAGCCACAGAGCCTTCCCGGAAAATGCGCCAAATGCCGTTTCAAAGGGTAGTACACCAAAAAGAGGAAGGAGCAGAAGGAGAAGCAGAGAGCTGTACTCAATGGGGACAGGTTCGAAGGTCCAGAGTACAACAGTAAAC
>CAVOEZ010000690.1:0-3037 GCA_963694355.1 Latescibacteria bacterium UBA2968
AAGCCAGGAGCCTACAGACTCGAGGTCAAGGCGCTTGACCGGGCTCGCGGGAGGCAGGGCATCTATCGTCAGCAGGTGATGGTGCCGGAATTCGGTCCCGATACGCTGCGGATCAGCGGTCTGGAACTGGCGTGGAAGGTGACTCGGGGCGCAGGCGATCCACGATTCACCAAAGGAGACCTCACCGTAATACCCCTGGCATCCCGAACCTATGCTGTCGGACAGAATATCTTTGTCTATTACGAGATCTATAATCTGGAGAGGACTGCCTTCGGGCAGACACACTACAAGGTCGAGTATACCGTTCGCCCACGAACCGGAGCTACGCTGGGAAACGTGATCGCCAGGTTGATTCAAACGATTACCGGCAAGAAAAGCGAAGAAATCCGTGTAGGGTATGAACAGGCTGGGCAGGCGCAGTCGGAGCGGGCATATGTGGAACTCGAGATCCCCCGAAGGGAGAAGGGGAGGCACGTTTTGAGTGTGACCGTAACAGATCTGGTTCGCTCCGCAGGCGCTTCAGAGGAGGTCGTTTTCCAGATCGAATAGCCGGCAGAGATGTCCGGTATTTCAGGTCAAGGTCTCCATGGACGGTAGTCCGAGAAACAGGAGAAGCAGTAACAGGATACGCCGTGAAATTCGATCTGTGACCGATCGGATCATGGACTTCCCTCCGGAGACGAAGTATGTTAATTTCATGTGAATGAAGTTCAACACGAACAGTTTGAGGAATTCGGCATGTTTCGGTTAATTTTTCTTTTGTTGCTGCTGTGTTTCGGGTTTGTTGGAGAGGTTTTCTCCGCCAGGAAGCCCACGCCCGAGGAGAAGGCGCGTGCAGAATCTCTCTACGAGGAGGGCGCAAAATTTCTCGAGCAGGAGAGACTCGACCAGGCACTGACGAAATTTGAAGAGGCTGTCAGTATAGATCGCAAGAATGCTCCGGCGCGCGTGGGGATTGGACACGTGCACCTGCGACGGGGTGAACTGGACGCGGCAGAGGCTGCGTTCAAACTTGCCAGGAAAAGAAGCCGGAACTATGCGCCCACCTACAACGGATTGGGACTTGTCTACCTTCAAAGAAAAATGGGACTGCGGTGGGCCATCAAATACTTTCAAGACGCGACCTCAAAGGATCGCGTTTACGCCGAGGCCTACTATAATCTGGCAGAGGCGTTCCGCCGAATCGAAGATACGAAAGAGTTGGTGGCATACAAACGGTTGGCGAAAGCAGATCCTGGGCACTGGGACGTATGGTTCCAGATCGGCCGCATATATAAAGATGGTGAGGCCGCGGAATATGTGAATTACGAAAAGGCCGAGAAGGCGTTTCGGCGCCAGCTGAAGGTGAACCCCGGGCACATGGATACACGCATTCAGTTGGGGGAGGTTCTGAAGGAACTGGGTAGAACCGAGGAGGCGATCGATGTTCTCCAACCCCTGGTGGATAAGCCGGGGCCCTATCGCCGCCTGGCTCTGGTAGAGTTAGCGGAGGTCCGTCAACGGCGAAAAGAGTTCGATCAGGCAGATGACCTTTTCATGACATTTATCGAAGATCTGGAACCCAGGGAACAAGCTGTCTTCTACGACTTGAGCTTACTTCTGCAGGGTGAGGAACTCGAACAGTTCAGGGCCGCACCTCACTCCGAGTGGAAATCCATCTCCGAGCGCTACTGGGCCGGAAAGGATCCCGCTCCAGTAACGCGAGCGAATGAGCGACAACTGGAACACTATAGACGAATATCGTATGCGATGGAGCACTTCGGGAAGGACCTTTTCCCTTTCGATACCCGAGGTGAAATTTACGTTAAATATGGCGAACCGGATCACGTGAGCAGTTCCTACGACATTCGAATGGAGACGGAGCGGCGGACGGTTGCGGTTAAGGAACGGTTGATTCTAAAAGCCGGAAAGGCCATCAACGGACTGCTTCTTGCCCGAAACCAGGTTTCTTCCACAGGGGGAGGTCAGGTGGTGGAAGAGGGCAATGTGGCTGCTCTTGGCGGCATGGGTCAGATGCTTACAGAGCTTTCTGAAACTGGAGGGAGTCGAACGGCCAACGTGTCCACGAGCGGGGACCGGGCCTCTGCCGATCCCAATGCCGATTTACAGAGCACCCAGAGCATCCTTGGATGGCCTGTGTACCCAGTTGAAGGTGTGGTCTGGGAGTACTGGATTTACACGGATGTGGGTCCGGGAGTGGAAATTACTTTCACGCAGCGGCTGGGACAAGGACCCTTCCGGTTTGCTGATATGCCTACAGGCAAGGGCGGCCTGGGTCCTAATCTAGCGAATTGGCAACGCATGAATTCCAAGCTTGTGATGGACTGGGTCGGGATTCGGACACCCGTGGTCTATCGACCCGACTTTGCAACAGAACCTCTCGACTTCTTCTTCGATTCCGCAGGATTCAAAGGAGAGGAAGGGATGACGAATCTGGAGGTGTACTACGGCATCCCAACCTGGTCGCTCGCGTATTCTCCAGGAGAGGATGGGAACCCCGAGGCCAGAATTCACCGGGGCATCTCGCTGGTAAATGCCTCGAATGAGCAGGTGTACAGAACCAGTGATGAAGTGGTTCTGTTCTCCAACGGGAAGCTGGATCCGTCTGTGAAGACCTTTGTCCCAGCCGCTGACCGTATTCCTGCAGATCCAGGAAACTACAAGCTCAGGGTGCAGCTTCTGGATTCGAAGTCGGGCAAGTCTCAGGTGTATACCCAGGAGGTGGCCCTCATAGCCTACACGGGAAGCCATCTCAAGTTGAGCGGCATCGAACTGGCCTCTTCGATTGGTCCGGCGAAGGGATCCAAATTCCGTAAGGGCGAGTACCAGGTCGTGCCCAACCCCTCGAGAGCGTATTTGCCTGGTCAGTCCGTGTTTATCTATTACGAGATCTATGATTTGAACCAGGATGCATTTGGTTCAACGAGATATGGCATCTCGTATGAAGTTCGCTCTGTTCGAAGGAAGGGTGTAGGCGCCAGGATTCTGAATGGGCTGGGGAAGTTTCTCGGGATCAAGCAGGAGGACAAGGCAAGTA
>CAVOEZ010000691.1:0-3036 GCA_963694355.1 Latescibacteria bacterium UBA2968
GAGTGGCGTCCAATCTTAGCCTCTACAGGAACGGATCGGGATCCCTGCTGGACCTCCGACGGAACCGGGCTGATATTCTCATCCGATCAGGACGGAATCTTCGACCTTTATCACCTCAACACAATCGATGGTGCAGTTCATCGAATCACCCGCGTAAAAGGCGGAGCACTTCAGCCCGATCTGGATCCTTCAGACGAACAGATCGCATACTCAAGCTACGGCGCGAAGGGGTATGAAATCCGGACCGTAGATGCAAAAGGTCGATGGGAACAGGTACCACAGGATACATTCAGGCGTGAGGCAGATCCGGAAATCGGTATCCGGCCTGCTGTAGACACCCTTGCGACACTGGCGGAACGATCCTATACCAACGAATTCTCCACGCTGTCTGTATTTCCACGGCTTGCGCTGGATGCCGGAAAACCCAAGGTAGGCCTCTTCGCGGGATCCAATGACTTACTGGGAAAGCAGAGTCTCTTCGTTGGAGGGATGTTCGCTCGCGATCTGGACATGGACCTATTCGCGCTTTACGAGTATCGCCGATGGAGGCCTACCATCTTCATGGAAGCCTACAGGGCGGTTCGCCACGAAGCAGATGACATTCTGAATCGAGATGAAAACTATCGAATATTCAGCCAGACATTCACGATAACAGGGGTTGAGATCGGGGCGGCCCATCAACTCAGCAGTGGCGGACTGATGGACCTGCGTTTTATTTACAACCGGTCGGGCACGTCCCAGGACGTTGCACAATACAATGGGCTGAACGAGGCGAGTATTTCCGCCACCACGTTGAATGGGTTCGACCTCGCGTTCACCTATAAACTGCGCAGTATCCTGCGTGCGAAGGATGCGGCAGTCAATCCCAGAGCGGGAAGAGAAATAACCTTCCGCTATGATCGGTATTTCAATTTCTTTATCAGTGGATTCAAGGAAAATACGTCAATTTTAATTGAAACCTTCGAGCATTACTTCTATAATCAGTTCACTCTGGACTGGAACGAGTATCTGCCAATAGGTCCGGGACGGAGCGCGCTGGGCCTGCGAGCGTATGGAGGTTTCATCGACAAGGATGTCGATGACTACTTCGACTTCTTTCTGGGCGGCTTACCTTTTATGAAAGGATATACCTTTTACAGTCTCGAGGGCCGGAAGGCTGCGATGCTGAGGGCTGCTTATCGTTTCCCACTTTGGACCCGTATCGACCGACAGACTGGTCCGATATACTCCGACCAGCTTTATGGTGCGATTTATGCGGGCATTGGCAGAGCTTGGGACGGCAATGCCGATGACAAGATACTGAACAGGACCTGGAAGCGGGACCTGGGTGCCCAGATCCGATACGATGGAACATCCTTTTACATTTTTCCCACCCGCATCAGTTTCGATGTGGCCTATGGCTTGGACAGTCTGCCCAAGGTGAACCCGGGAGATCCATTGCAAAAGAGCGGTCTCAGATTCTATTTTACGCTGTTGTTCGGATATCTTCAAAGTGTAGGGCATGGAAGATAGATCCTTCGAACCCTTTCGAACTATTTCTGGAGACACACCATGCGGTTCCTGACCATCCTGTCCTTATTTGTGCTAATAGCAGTGTCTTCCTGCCCACCCGTGACGGCTCAAACCAACCCTCTTCCCCAACGTGACGAACCTGCATCATCTGGAAAAAAGTCACCCAAGTTGGCCTTCATCATGTCTTTGGTTCTGCCAGGCCTCGGGGAGTTCTATACCGGGTATGCCAAACGGGGAGTTGCCTTTATGGGAATAGAAGCCTTGACCTGGATTAACTATGCCAGGTGGCGGGGCAAAGGGAATGATTTGAAGGGTGATTTTCGCAAATATGCGGATCAACACTGGAACGAGGCCAAGTACAGAAGCTGGCAGGAATACAACGCGGCCCATGGCCGTCCATACAACGAGACGGAAACGCTCCCCTGCAAGCACGACACAGGTGACTGCGAGAAAGTCGATACACAGCAGTATTATGAGATGATTGGGAAATACGACCAGTTCGTGTTTGGCTGGAGTGACGTAGGCGACGTGGGATTTAGTGTCATCAACAATGAAGTGACCTCCAATCTGCGTGAGGACTACGAAAACCGGAGAAACGACAGCAACAGGAATCTAAAAAGGGCGTCATTCATCATCGGGATCGCCGTGGCAAACCGAGTCGTCAGTGCGGTCCACGCATCGAACCGGGCGAGTCGCTACTCAATCGCCATGTCCACGTTCAACCAATCCGGGCGGGCAGAACCAACGCTTTATCTCAGCAGAAAATTCTAGGGACACCATCTGAACCACCGTATCCAGAAGGCCAAAGGCATGTTTTTGCGATTGACCACAGGCATAACCCTGGTCAGTATCTTCTTATCCCTT
Source organism: Latescibacteria bacterium UBA2968 (assembly GCA_963694355.1). Taxonomy (GTDB): domain Bacteria; phylum Latescibacterota; class UBA2968; order UBA2968. Next base: position 2,377 of record CAVOEZ010000691.1, read on the forward strand.
CCAGGATTCGTATCTGCTCAGCCAGCTAAATCACCTGGCAAAGCTGCACTGCTTTCTATCATGCTGCCCGGTACGGGAGAGCTTTACGCCGGTGGTCGCCGGTCAGGACGGTTCTTCCTGTTCATGGAAGGAGCATTCTGGACGGGCCTGCTTACATTTCGGTTTCTGGAGTCGACAAGAGTCGACAGTTACAGGTCCTATGCTGCGGCACACGCCGGTGTTCAGTTGAGCGGCAGACCCGAGTCCTATATTGAGGAAGTCTTTCGATTCCAGAGCATCTACGCTAGGAACGCGCGGGAGACATTTCTTGCAGGAGACCTGGCTGATTTGCGACCCGAGACCGCCGCAGAGCGCTGGGAATGGGATTCAGAAGAATCGCGATTGAATTTCCAAGATCTCAGGAGCAAGGCCGTTTCAGCGGAGCAGAAGTCATTTCTATTTATTGGCGCACTGGTATTCAACCGGTTTGTGAGCGCCCTGAACGCCGCAAGTATCGCCCGAGGTTCTCGCCACCCCGGCGCGTTGCGTTTTGGCGTTTTCGCACCCCCAGGTGGTGGACTGAACACGTGGATACAAACTTCCTTTTAGCCAGATGCAGATTGCTCTGCACCCTCACGATATCCTTCCTCTGTTTGTTACATTCTGGTTCCGATGCAGACC
>CAVOEZ010000692.1:0-3035 GCA_963694355.1 Latescibacteria bacterium UBA2968
GGATGTGGGAAAACCTCGTGGGCAGGAGCAGGTCATTCTGGACCCACTTTTTCCCAGAAGCGAGTGCACAATTTAGTATGGGCGGCGTGGACCCAGAGGCGTTCTATTTCGCCGTCAATGATGTGCGGCCTTCGCTCATTCGAGTGGAAGCCGACGAGGCGACCTACAACCTGCACATTCTTCTGCGATTCGAGATCGAACAGGCGCTCATATCTGGCGATCTTCCCGCGAATGAACTACCTGGTGTATGGAATGAGACCTTTGAACGGTTCTTCGGGATGACCCCGCCAGATGACGCCATGGGTTGTTTGCAGGATGTCCACTGGGGTGCGGGTCTGATCGGATACTTTCCCACGTACTCGCTGGGCAATCTTTACGCCTCGCAGATCTTCGAGCAGGCGGGAAAAGATCTGGGCGATCTGGATGCTTTGTTTGCTGAAGGCGAGTTTGGGCCGCTGAAGAGGTGGCTTGTTGAACGGATTCATTGTGAGGGCATGCGATACCCTGCTCCTGAGCTTGTCGAACGGGTGACCGGCCGGCCGCTAAGCCATCAGCCATTGATGGACCATCTCAGGAAGAAGTACTCGCCTCTTTACGGTCTGTAATCATGGCGGCCCTTCCCGTTATTCTGGATATGGATCCAGGTGTGGATGACGCGCTGGCATTGATGCTGGCGCTCAATTCGCCGGAGCTGGATGTGCTTGGCGTTTGCACGGTGAATGGCAATGTGCCTGTGGATACGGGAACCAGGAACACGCTGGCCCTGTTGTCGATGCTGGGAAGAACGGATGTCCAGGTTTACCGGGGAGCAGAGTGTCCACTGAGGAAAGTTCCCGTTCACGCCAAGGAAATTCACGGACCGGACGGCCTGGGCGACACCGCCCTGCCGCCAGCTGATTTCGATGTGTCGGGTTCGGCCACAGGGTTTCTCACGAAGGTTCTGGAGGATCGTCCAAACGAGGTCACCATTGTAGCCGTTGGGCCTTTGACGAATCTTGCCACCGTCGAAGCACAGTCCCCGGGGCTGCTTCGGAAATCGAAGGCAATGGTTGTTATGGGCGGCGCCGTTGAAGAACCCGGAAATGTGTCGCCAACAGCGGAATTCAATTTCTTTGCGGATCCGGACGCCGCAAGAGCTGTGGTTTCATCCGGTGCGTCGCTTACCCTTGTTCCTCTGGATGCGACTCACAGAGTTCAGATTACAGAGACCGAGTTGACGATGTGGTCCTGTGGCCGTCGAAGCTCCAAAGCCAATTTCGTGATGGCATCCACGGCGCCTGCTATGGCTTACTCGAAGCGAGTTTACGGAGCCGCCAGATTCTGTCTGCACGATCCCATGGCCGTGGGGTTTGTGGTCGATCCATCCCTCTTTCGGGTATCCCGCGCCTTTGTCGATGTCCAGGTGGAAAACGGGATCACTTCGGGCCAGATGGTTGCGGATCGGAGGCCATTTGTAGATGACGCACACAGAAAAGGGGTTCAGGTTTCATGGGTTTCCGATGTGGAGGTAGAGGCATTCAAATCCATGTTCAAGGATCGCGTATTTTGATGAAGCTCTGAGTCAGACATTGCGCGAAAGAAAGGGAGGGCAGGTTAGCGTTGTGAAAGCAATTATTATAGGGGCAGGCAGAGGCCAGCGTCTCATGCCGCACACCCGCGATGCACCCAAGTGCTTCGCGGAAGTCGGTGGCAGAAGAATCCTGGATTGGGGGATCGAAGCACTGCACGCTGCGGGACTGGACGATATCGTTTTCATAGGTGGGTATCGCATCGAGCAGGTACGGAAGGACTATCCGGAGTTCACTTATTGCCACAATGCGGACTGGAAGAGCAACAATATCATGGTATCGCTCATGCACGCTGAGTTCCATATGGATGAGGGGTTCGTTTGCGCGTACTCCGATATTCTCTATCGTCCCGAGATTACGATGTCCCTGATGAGAAGTCCTAACGATATTACGCTTGTTTGCGATACGGAGTGGCACGAGCGCTATCGTCTGAGGACCGATCACCCGGAATCGGATGCGGAAAAGATGGCGGCGGTGGGAAATCGACTTGTGGCGATCAACCGAACCATGCCTTCTGAAGCTGCGCAAGGAGAATACATTGGTGTGGCCAGGTTTACGCAGACCGGTGCAATGGCACTCCGAGACACTTACCACCGCGCACGTGCAGAGGTGGAGGTGGACGGAAAGTCATTTCAGGCTGCGCCCACTTTTCAGAAGGCTTACCTGATCGACTTGATTCAGGAAATGATCGATGGGCGAACACCGGTACACATTCTGGAGACAGAGGGGGGGTATATGGAAGTCGATACGAATCAGGATTTCCAGATCGCCAGGGAGCAATGGTCGTGACGGACATCCAGACTACGCCATTTTTGACAGGAATCGTTGGCAGCATGCCCAGGTCCCAGTTCGTGAGAGATTTGCTGGACCCAGAGAAGACACCAGAAGATCCCCAGGCGTTCACTAGAAGAATGGATGCCGCAGTGGATTATATTCTGGCGCTTCAGGAATCTGCAGGGCTGGACATCGTGTCGGATGGGGAATACAGACGCCGTTCCTACATAGGGATTATCGCCGATGTGGCAGACGGGTTCGAGTTGGAACGCAAAGACGGGGTCTGGTGGCACACGGTTGTGGCGCCCCTCGAGATCGCAAGACCGGGTCTGGCAGCTGCAGAGGCGGCTTATTTGAGGACCAGAACAGACCGGCAGATCAAGGTGTGTCTACCCTCACCTTATCTTCTGGGTCGGCGTATGTGGGATGCCGATCGATCCAGTGCAGCCTATCCCAAGAGGGAAGATTTCATGCAGGCCCTTGTTCCGGTGCTCAGAGGTGAACTGGAGGCGCTGATCGAGGCCGGCGCGAATGTGGTTCAGTTCGACGATCCTCATCTGTGTCTCTTTGTAGACGAACAGGTGAGGGCTGGATTTGAGGATCCGGAGCGTGAGATCGCCTTGTGCGTGGATTTGTTGAACCAGATTCTCGAGGGTATGGACGGCGTTTCTCGGGGGATCCATCTTTGTCGTC
>CAVOEZ010000693.1:0-3035 GCA_963694355.1 Latescibacteria bacterium UBA2968
ATCCAAACCGACTGATGCCCCATTTCTTTCCTGTAATCCTGTTCATGCGGCGTGAAGTAGGACTCCAATTTATCGACACGCTAACATACGTCTCTCTTTGAGGAATCAGATTGCTTATATTGGCCGGAACCCACATACCCTCGTCCAAACCTGGCTGGAGACACCAACATGGCGAATGACAACGTGCAGGCGATTCCGATGTCCGAATACGAGAAATTCCAGTTCGATCTCAAAGGATTTCTCGTGATCCCCGAGGTCCTCGAGCAGGAAGAAATCAAAACGGTGCGCGACCACATAAACACATTGAACAGAAACCCCGAAAGTCTGCAGGAGCACCACAGAGCGCCAATATCTGGTCCAGCCGAATTTTTGATCGATCACCCTCGCGTGATGGGAATCCTGCAGGCCATGATCGATCCCAGCCCCGATCGTTTACGATTGGAAAGTGTGTTTATGTCAACGCGCTCCGTTGAGGACAAGAACAACCCCTGGACGCCACACGTCGGGGGAACAAATCTGGATCCCTCCCTGTCCTATCGCTTTCACAACGGACGGATTTACAGCGGCATGACACGGATCGTGTGGGAATTGAATGAAGTCGTGGAAGGAAAGGGAGGAACCTGCCTTGTTCCGGGCTCGCACAAGGCCAATCTCGCCTCGGCACAGGAAGGCACCTGGCCTGAAAAAGCAGACGATCCCGATTCGGGACTCTGGGAAACCTATGGATGCCCACCAGGAAGTCTCGTCATATTCACGGAAGGCACGCGGCACACGGGCTCACCCTGGACCCACACGGGAAACCCTCGCTGTGCGATCCTGATCGCGTATAATCACGTCTCAGTTCGCTTCCACGAACCGAAACCCTGTATGAATCCAACCGTTATCGACGGCATGTCAGAAACGCATCAGAAGTTTTTCAAAGACGTCTGGGTCCTGGGGAACAGGCGATAATTTGCAGTAGAAGCGCCTATTGATTTGTATCGCGTTCGCCGGTCTGGTCAGCAGACTAGACTGATCTGAAATCCAGACTGCTCATCACAACCCAGCGGACCTATTCGACATCAAACGTCAAGTGGAATGTCGTACTCTCCACACATCTCCGAACCAGCAGAAATGGCATCCGCACGCCTGAAAGACGCGAGGGTGCGTATCCCGTCCAGAACTCTGTATTGCGCGCTCCTTCAACATCTACCAGCAGCTTGCTTCCAGTTGGAACGAATCGGCCGTCCGGCCAACCACCATCCTGGAATTCAAAAACCTGGCGCTCGCCAGATTTGAGACGTGACGTGTTCGTGAAATACTCGTAGCCACCTCGGGTCTGTGGGAGGCGGGCGGGTTCCATCTCCGCATCCACCGCCTCTAGGAAACCTCTTCCGTGCAGCACATAATCGTACGTATGCTCCTCGCTCGAGGTGAGGTCGAAAGCATCGGTCAAAAGACCGGATTTCAGCGAAAGGGTTCTGGTGTAGGTCACCCCCTGATAGGCCCAGTCCACTTCGGCAGTAACCCGCTTTTCTTCCCCCGTTAGCACACACTCGGTCACTTTCCCCGTGTGTTCGAGATCCGTGAAGACATCATCTCCTGCCCGTACGAAATGTTGATCCTCGAAATCAACAACCACGGAATTGTGGGCAAGTGTTTTTCTAAAGTATTCCCAGTGCTGCTGACCGTGGTAACCTACCGGACTGCCCTCATTCTGAATCCATTTCAGACCCTTCGCAAAAAGCTCTATGCCCAGCTTGTCCGGATGGCCATGCCAATCCCCGTGGGGTCCGTGATCCAGAATAACGGCCATCCCCTCCGAGTCCCAGTAGGCCTTCCCTTCCACATGCTTTAGCGATGTCCATCCAGTTTGGCCGAGGGTCAGACTGTGGCTGTCTGGAGGCTCGGACTTGACCTCCAGCTCACCATAGAGCAGGGCGTAAAGCGAAGTACGGTCACTGTTTCTCAGCACCCATCCGTAAGCGGGGTCTCGATATCTTGCGTAGGCCAGCTCGTATTCCTGATGGAAATGATCGAGCGTGGTATGCCCGGCGTCATTGTTGATGGGAAGCGATCCATCCGGGAAGGCCATCTGTATCGGTACATCGAACATACGCTTGATATGGGGTGTCTCTTCTCCTTCACTGAACAGATCCAGCCCGGTATGCCGTACGATCTCGGCGGCAAGAAGGAGATTGCGAAGGGTCCCCCAGTGATAGCCGAAGCTGCCCTCCCAATGAAGCCCGTCACTCAGGAAAGAACAGGTCATATGTCGAATCAGCCCGTGATCAGGGTCATTCAACGCGAAATCAGAAACCTTTTCGTCCGCAAGCACGAGTCCGGCTGCCAGAAGCCCTGTGCTGTGTGCGGTTTGCCAATTGGAATCTCTGCGGTCATTACTGCGAAGATGATCAACCGCGGGGCGAATCAGATTGTCGGCAACGTGGTCCCTCGTCGATTCGGACAGCGCATCCCACAAAAGGTCCAGCACGATGCAGAGATGGGGAAGCCGGTGCCCGGTATAGAGGGAATTGCATCCAAAATCGAAAGTGCTGGCAGAAACGGTACCGAACAGTTCAGAAAAATCTTTGCAGGCATTCAACAACAGCTCGGACTGCTTTAGGTGTTGATCATCTTCTGTAATAGAGAAATGAATCGCCGCCGACTCGATAGCGCCCAGAGAAGCGCGGGTGGGTCGATCGCTGGCAAACACCTCATCGGCCTGGCGCTTCAGGCACCTGGCGGCGTTCCTCGCCCAGGCGTGATTCTCGATTTTTTCTCTGATCCGATCGCGTTCACCTGAATTAAAAAGGAGACCTGCAAGCATGATCTACCTCCAGTAATTGGGTACCACATCTTCCCAAACATTCCAGGAAATTATTGCAGTTACGTTCAGGCCGAGCCTTCCCCGCTCAAGCTGCCACCTGCGCCTCTCCGGACTTGATAAGGGCTTTCCGCATCGCAATCGGTCCCACCATCTGATTGATTGCGATCACCGCCACAACTACGGTCACAAATGCCTCCCCCCATTCAGGGAATCGCCGTACGACCTC
>CAVOEZ010000694.1:0-3035 GCA_963694355.1 Latescibacteria bacterium UBA2968
CGGCCAGGATTTCAGGACTTCCGAACAACCGATCAGATATCTCGGTTACAACAAGAATCGAAGCTGTTTCACGCATCTCTCTTCTCCATATCTGCCCCCGTACGGGCTCGATGAATCACGCCCGTCCCATACGCCCTCAATCAAGGGGGTGACAGAATCCGTGATCCTGGGGTTGGTATACAGTTCATCTACGATACTGAAGTCGCTGATTCCCTCAGTGATTTCGTGCGCATCTGTGTGAACTCGGAACTGGTGTTCCTGGAATGGCGAGTGCCCGGAGTGACCCCATTCCCACCAGGCGCCAAGGATTTCTCTGAACGCCGGCTAGTCGTCGAAGCAAATGGTCGCGGCGTGGAGGGCGAGCAGCCCCTTCCCCTGGTCGAGGAAGGACTGGAGGTTCTCCCTTGCGGTTTCTGAGAGGTGAGACGTCCATTCCTTCCGCCACTTGTCGGGGACTTCTGGCTGGGAGCACGTCCAGCGGATGCAGTTGAGGGTGAGCATATCATACTGATTCAGAGATCCGTCTTCGATGGGATCGATTTTCGTGCTGATTTCCGATGAGATACCCTTTTCGGACAGAATTTCCCGAACCAAGGGAGAGGTCGTTGTATAGTCGTGTGCGACCCCACCGCTGAGGATGAGATTTTTGGCCATTTGGATGCCTTTCTGAGATTCAGGGTTATATGGAAACGTTAATTCGTGGATGAAGGAGTGTCAAGTGAAACGGTGCTGAAGCGCAGATCGGCTTGACATGAGATTGGGCGGGCGGTACCTTAATTTCGAATCGCCAGGTGCTCGGGTTTGCAGTCATCGAGGAAGGAAGAACCGTGTTCACAGAAGAAGCTCCAGGTGTGTTCAGTGTCGATAGTCGCTTTGTGGAAGGGAAAAATGGGGTTGTGGTGGGAAGTCGCGGTGCAGCTGCGATCGATGGCAGCAATTTCCCGGACGAGGGGGAGGCGATGGCTGACTTCATCTCCTCCAGAGGTCATCCCGTCGATCGGCTGGTGCTGACACACGGACATGGAGATCACATTCTGGGTGCAGGCCCTCTGGCGGGCGGTGAGGTATACGCGCACACACTAACCCCTGGCGTGATTTCTGCCCAGCTTGCAGGCTGGGCAGACAGGTGGGAAATATCCAGGGATGAGGCGGGCGAACGTGTGGTGTGCCCAACGGTGACGTTCACGGACGAACTTCGCATCGACCTTGGCGGAAAGCATTTATGGATGTTTCCGACACCTGGACACAGCGAGGATGGTGTTTCTGTTCTGGTGGAGGAGGACCGGTTACTCTTCGCCGGTGATTCTGTGGTGACCGGTATCGTTCCGGCGATTGGAAATGGCGACAGCAGGGTCCTGGAACGCTCCCTGGAGCGCTTGGTCTCGATGGATATAGAGATCCTTGTACCGGGTCACGGTCAGACGTTGCACGGGTCGAACCGAGTGAAGGATTGGCTGATCTGGCAAAAAGGATATTTGACTCGCGTTAGGGAACGGGTCCAGGCCCTCCTGAACGATGGCGTCGATGGTGAGGATGTACCAGACCTGGTAGATTTCGACGAATTGATCGAAGGCAGACTATCCCGCGAAAAACACGGAATGCCCAAACGCCACAAAAACACCATCCAAAAAATCACCCAGGAGATATCCCAAACCCAATCACCGTAGGGGCACGACGTGTCGTGCCCCTCTTGGTTGATTCCGACGAGTTGTTAGGTGCCCGTCGTTCGTGCCGCCCTGTCCAGATTCCATTCAACCCAGGCTGGGGATTGTCACCTTCCGTTTTTCCGAGTGCCTGGAGCAGCGCAGCTGCGGAAGGTGTATCGAGGGACATCCCCAACACCGATTTACCGCCGGTTTAACCCATATCCAGGGTCAATTACCATTCCACCTCCGCCACGGATTGTATCCCAAACCCAATCACGGTAGGGGCACGACGCGTCGTGCCCTTCTGTTGATTGATTTCGATGAGTTGTTAGGTGCCCGTCTCCCAGAAGGACACCCCGATCAACCACCGATTAAACCCATACCTCAGGACTAGATCACTGTGACCAATCAACCAAAGCTCAACGCCACGAAATTGTGTACGTTTATTACCGACATCTTCCAAGCTTGCGGAATGACCGAAACCGATTCCTCCCTGCTTGCCGATTCCCTTGTCGCATCCGATTTGGCCGGCGTCCATTCTCACGGCGTCTTGCGTGTGCCGGATTACGTGGCGAAACTCACGCGCGAAGGTGTGGATCCCCTGGGCAAGCCCGCTGTTGTGAAAGACAGTGGCGCCTGCCTGGTGGTGGATGGTGGAAACAGTATGGGCCAGATCGGTGTGGCCTTTGCAATGGAGCAGGTGATCGCTCGAGCGGAGTCTACAGGAATCGCCGCAGCCGCGATCAGAGGAAGCAATCACTTCGGCGCAATGGCCTGGTTCGCGCGAAAGGCGCTCGCTCACGATATGATTGGTCTGGCGACCACGAATGCGCTGCCGACAATGGCCCCCTGGGGGGGCGCCGAGCGGATTCTGGGGATCAATCCGTTGGCGGTCGCGATTCCTGCGGGGGATGAATTTCCGATTGTTTACGATGCGGCATTCAGTGGATCTTCTCACGGGAAGATTCGAATCCATGCGCAAAAGGGAGAGCCGCTTCCCGAGGGATGGGCAATGGATCGCAAGGGTGTGCCGACGACCGATCCCGTCACGGCTCTGGAGGGATTGTTGATGCCCGTGGGCGGTTTCAAGGGAACGGGTCTTGCCCTGGTGATGGGGATTCTCTCCTCGATGCTTTCTGGCGCAAGCTACGGCACAGAACTGGGGAGTATGGAAGCGGGTCCCACAGCGGGGGAGGATGGTCACTTTGTGGCTGCGATCCGGATCGACGCCTTTGAGGATAAAGGGCGTTTCAAGGCCCGTGTCGACCAGGCGATTCGACAGATTCATGGATGCAGAACGGCGGACGGTGTGGATCGTATCTACGCGCCTGGTGAGAGTGAGGCGCTGCGTAGTGAGGAGTATCTGGCAGATGGGATTCCGCTGAATGC
>CAVOEZ010000695.1:0-3028 GCA_963694355.1 Latescibacteria bacterium UBA2968
GACTTCTGACCTTTGTGCTGAGTCTGGCCCTGATGTGCACGCTGGACTGGAAACTTGCACTTCTTTCCCTTGCGCCGATGCCGCTGATGGCGATGGCCACGGGTATGGTAGCCAAACGCATTCGTCCGGGATTCCGGCGGGTGCAGGAGCAATTCGCCGCATTGAGCACCTGCATACACGAAAATCTGGAAGGCATTCGTGTGGTGAAGGCGTTCGCCAACCGGGTCCGGGAGATCGGAAGATTCCTGAAGTTGAACGACCAGTATGTGTCCCGGAACCGTGACCTGATTCATCTCCGAAGCATCTTCTTCCCTTCTACCTTCCTGCTGAACGGTGTATCGATGATCGTCATTCTATGGCTGGGTGGGCTCAAGGTGCTGGAAGGCACCCTCTCGCTCGGTGCGTTCGTGGCGTTCAACACCTACCTCACCCGAATCGGGCGCCCTATGATGATGATGGGCAGGATGGTAGACGAACAGCAACGAGCCGCCGCCTCGTTGACCCGGATCGAGGCGGTGCTGGCCGAGCCGATCCAGTCCTCAGAAGGCTCGGATCTGGAAGATTTTAAAGGTGAGATCGAATATCGAAATGTGAGTTTCTCCTACGATGGGCAACCGGTACTGGAGAATATCGACCTTACGATTCCGGCAGGAAAAACGGTCGCCCTGGTGGGTCGTGTGGGGTCAGGCAAGTCCACGCTTGTCCGGCTTATACCGGGGCTGATTCACCCCGAAGCGGGTCAGATCTTGATCGATGGAAAGCCGGTGGAGTCGCTCTCGCTGGATGCGCTTCGAAGCGTAATCGGTTTTGTACCGCAGGAGACGTTCCTGTTTTTAGATACGCTGAGGGAAAATGTATCCCTGGATGGCAGTGACAGAAATTTGTCGGTGGAGCGAGCGACCGAAATATCGGGGCTCACGAATGATCTGGCGCAGTTCCCGGACGGTCTCGAAACCGTGGTCGGCGAGCGAGGGGTTACACTATCTGGCGGCCAAAAGCAACGCACAGCTCTTGCACGCGCTGTTGCACGGGACCCGCGGATTTTAATTATGGACGATGCCATGTCCAGCGTGGATACGCGCACAGAGGAACAGATTCTGGGTCGCCTGAGGGAAGTAATGGCCAGCCGGACGACGATTTTGATCGCTCACCGGATTTCCACTGTCAAACAGGCGGATTTGATCGTTGTCCTGGAGGAGGGGCGCATTGCCGAGCAGGGGACGCACGCGGAGCTTGTGGACCGCAAGGGGATCTACGCGAAGATGTACAGGAGACAGCACCTTTCGCAGGAGCTGGAAACCTTATGAATTTCGGGACATCCGGAGGGTTCAGCGGCCCGGAGGAAGAGGGTGCCGCCAGGCGGAAGGGATTCGACATCCAGCTGATGGGTCGGCTTATGGGATATCTGCGCCCGTACCGTGGGTGGGTTATTCTCACGTTTGTGGCCATCCTGACGGCGTCTTTGCTTCGGCAGATCGGCCCGTATATCACGAAGATAGCCGTAGACGACTACATTATTCCGGGTGACCGCTCCGGCTTCGGATGGCTCATTTTCCTGTATTTCGGCTCGCTGGTTCTCCAGTTCATCATCAGCTACGGCCAGACCTGGGTAACGAATATGGTCGGACAGTGGGCGATGAGTGATGTCAGAATGGAAATTTTCTCGCACCTTCAGCGACTGCCTTTGAGATTCTTCGATCGTACGTCCGTGGGCACATTGATGGCCCGGAATACGAACGACGTGGACGCCCTGAACGATCTGTTCACCGATGGCGCCGTCTCGCTTGTCAGCGACGGTTTTACGGTGTTGGCCATTTTGGGCTTTATTTTCGTTCTGGATGTTGAGCTGGGTCTGATTACCTGCACCGCCTTGCCGATCACTTTTGTGGTGACGGTCTGGCTGCAGAACCTCACGTTTCGTGCGTTCCGTGATGCGCGTACGCATTTCGGACAGTTCGCAGGCACACTCCAGGAAACCCTCTCCGGGATGGAGATCGTGCAGATGTTCAACTGCGAGCAGCGAAGTGTGAGAAAGTTCAATGAAGCCAACGGGCGGTACAACGAATCGCGGCTCCTGAGTACCTGGTATCACAGCGGATATTTCCCATTTATGGAGCTATGCGGCTCACTGATGATGGCACTCGTGCTGTGGTATGGCGGACATCAGGTTCTTGACAGAAGCATTGAGTGGGGCGTACTGGTCGCGATGCTTCAGTATGTGCCGAGGTTCTTTATGCCAATGCGAAACATTGCAGAACGCTATGGCACGCTTCAGTCGGCAATGGCTTCCTCCGAGCGGGTGTTCGAATTGATGGACGCTGAAGCCGAGCACCCGGGGGGTGACTATCGCCCGGACAGCGTGCGCGGCAAGATCGAATTCCAGGACGTCTGGTTTTCTTATGCTTCTCCGGATGATCCTGATGAGCCCGGCATTGGTGTGGAGAAGCCGCTGGATCCATCGCAGCAGGAAACGTCCACAGGTCCGGCCGTCGATGGGACGAATGCGGAGACGGAAGCCGATTCAGCCGAATGGGTTCTGAAGGGCGTGTCGTTCAGTGTGGAGCCCGGTCAGAGTCTGGCGATCGTAGGTGCGACGGGTGCTGGAAAGAGCACGATTATCAACCTGGTGGGACGGTTCTACGAGATTCAGAAAGGATGCATTCTGGTCGACGGGGTCGACATTCGTGAATGGGATGTGGAGACGCTTCGCCGGATAGTGGGTGTGGTTCAGCAGGATGTGTTCCTTTTTGCAGGGAATATCGAGGAGAACATCAGTCTGGGTGCATCCGATGTTTCACATGAGCACGTCGTACAGGCGGCCCGGGATGTGAATGCCGACAGATTTATCGATCAGCTTCCCGATGGATACCAACAGCACGTGCAGGAGCGGGGCAGTTCGCTTTCGGTGGGGCAGCGCCAACTGCTGTCCTTTGCACGCGCACTGGCCGCCGATCCGGATATCCTTGTACTGGACGAGGCGACTTCCAACGTGGACACAGAAACAGAGATATGGATTCAGGAGGCGGTG
>CAVOEZ010000696.1:0-3024 GCA_963694355.1 Latescibacteria bacterium UBA2968
CAACTGGTCCTCCGTCCCTACAAAGACGAGAACGGAAGTTGCCGTTTCCTTCATCGTCTTAGCCTGATCCATCGCATCTTCAAGACTGGCCTCCAGCCGCACCAGACGGGTCGTCTTTTCATAGAGCGCTGTATTGATCTTGTCGAATTCGACCTTCAGCTCCTTCACTTCGGTCGTGGCCCTGTCCTTCTCGACTCTTACTTGCGTCAACTCTGAAACCAGTTTCTTGTTGAGTTCCTGCTGTTCCTTGTATAGCGATTTGTACTCGCGTAATTCATTCGTGACATTGTGAAGCGATGACAGCAATCTTCGATTTGAAGCCCTCGAGCTGTCCATCTGCGATCTCACCGTATCGAGTCTCCCGTTGAGCCCATCAACCACCACATTCAACGAATCGATCTGACCGGTAAACATCGACACTTCGGACTCGAGTTGAACCACATAGGGATCCACCTCAGGTTCACGAGGCATAAGCGCAATAATCAGGATGATCGCCAGAACCACCGCCACTGCGCCGACGATCAGGATAATCTTTTTATTGTCACCAGATGATTCGCTCCCGTTATCTTCAGGAGTTGTCTCATTGCCATTGTCCACAAATGCCTCCAAAACGCTTTAAGTAGGGTGCCTTCCGTCAATTCATCAGCAATTGAAAATAGGCCCAATCAGTCTGCCCCGCAAGAACAATCAGCTATTTGTCATCCGGGCCGGGTATGCGGGGACGCTTCAAGACCTTCTTGTAAATCGAATCGATCGACGCCTGAACCGTTTCTACTGATGCAGATTGAAGCACAAACTGTTTCATGAGTTTTTCCTGCGCGGATATCGCAGTTTTCACCGCCGTGTCCGATCTCTGACGCTCATTACGCAGTTCTGCGTTTACCCTTTCCACATCGGCCTTTCTGTTGCCGAGCTCCTCTCTGGTCTTAGCCAGTGTCGCCTGAGTGGCCCCAAGCTGCGCCTGATTCATCTGGAGCTCCTGCTTTTCCTGATTCAGCTGCATCAAGGTTGCCTGGTGGAGGGCTCTGGCTGTGTTCATGCTGTCCTTGTATGCCTTGTGGGTGGCTGCCTCCTTGATCAACTCCGCCTGGGTGTCGCGCAGATCGTTCCGGGTCTGGGTGAGCTCGTTTCGGGTGCGGGCGTGCTGGGCCTTCTCCGTCTGCAAATCCCCTCTAACCTGCCACTCGGACTTCGTGAGGTCCGCCTTCTCCGCCACCTGACCGAACAGCTTCTCGGTTTGCTCATTCAGTTTTTCGCGAAAATTCTCCACCGACTTGTCCAGTCGCTCTCGCGTCTCCTGAAGCGCGGCCTTCTGTTGTGTAGATGAGGTCTGGATCACGAGGAAAATGAAAACTCCCGAAACCACACTCACATATCCCCCGAATCCGAGCAGATGCTTCTTCTCGAGGGGTTCCACCCACTTGATCAGTGCAGCGATGGCACCCCAAATCAGGAGAAGCGCACCGCCAATGGTCATCAAAATAATGTTCATATGCTGAACCTCTTGTTAATTAGGAAATTGAGGACTCGAATTGTCTATAAGGTGAGAAAATAGGACAGATTCGTCAAGGGCAATACCCTAATAATTCAGGTTCCGGTTACATCCAAGCGTTTGACAAGGCTCAATAGTTCAGGAAATCAGAGCGATCGAAGTCGGAAAAAAAAGAAAAAGGGAGGTGCGAAATCGCACCTCCCTGGACCGTTTATCCTCGGGGATTTAGAGATAGGGTGTCAGGCGTTTACTCAGGGAGGGTTGTCGAAGCTTGGTAAAGGCATCTTCCTTAAGCTGCCGTACTCGCTCGCGACTGATGCCCATCCGAGACCCGATCTGCTGGTAGGTAGAGGGATTCCCGTCTTCCATCCCGAAATATTGACTGAGAATTTCTTGATGACGAGAGGAAAGCTCACCCAGGGCATCTGCCACATCCAGTCCCCTGGACTTGGCAAAATAGTCTTCGTCAGGAGAGACCGCCTGGGGGTCGGGGAGTGAATCCCCCAGGCTGACCTCTCCTTGATCTTCGAACAAGGTCGAATCGAGAGATACCGTGTTCGTTACTGCGCCCAGCGTGTGGATTACCTTCTCGGGGGGTAACGCCACCTCCTCGGCGATCTCTTGCGCCGTTGGTTCACGTTCCAGATCTTTCGCAAGGCCGTCCTCAACCTTTCTGAGTCGGCTCAGATCGTTCAATACGTTTGCGGGAACACGGATTGGCCGTGTTTGGACTTCCAATGCTTTCAAGATATTTTGACGAATCCACCATACCGCGTAGGTGATGAATTTGCAGTTCCTGTCTCGGCGGAACTTACGGGCGGCCGTTAAGAGGCCGCAATTGCCTTCGTTGATCAGGTCAGCCAGGGGCAACCCCTGATTCTGAAACCCCTTGGCTACGTGAATGACGAACCTGAGATTTGCATTCACAAGTGCCTCTATCGCCTTGGCGTCTCCGGCCTCTACCCGCTCCGCCAGAACCTTTTCTTCATCGGCACTGATTTGCGGATGACGATCCACCTCTTTAAAGTAGAACGCGAGCGACTTGTCCTCTCCAAACCTGGAGCTTTCCCTTGTTGCATTCATCTTTCCGTCCTCCGTAACTGAAGTTACCTGACCCTATCGAACCTTCCACCTTAGCTGATGTACTGTGCTTCAGCCCACGAGAAAGTATAGTGCACATATGTGCACAAGTCAAGCAAATTTCTTGGATCTCCTCAATTTTTTAAGTACCTTGTCCAGGACCTGAGATCCGGGGTTACCGACTCCCGAAATCTCATTCGATATTGATAACAAATCATTGATTTAATGACCTTTACAGGAGATCTTGAATGCCCACAATCAAGCTTGGGATCATCAGATGCGACATGCACGGGATGTATTACGGGGCCTTGATGGCAAAACACGATCCCTACCAACTTCAGAAACCTGTGGAGGTTGGAGCCGACACCCCGTATAGCTGGATGACCGGGGGTGCGCACTTCTATTTCTATACATTTTATAGCGATCCCACGCGAATGACGGTCCCATTTCTA
>CAVOEZ010000697.1:0-3024 GCA_963694355.1 Latescibacteria bacterium UBA2968
GTTGTTCAATTGTTACGGATATCATTTCCAACAGGCTCTCCCCTGGTGCGACACCCACAAGTGCAGACCATTTGATGAAGAATGTGCTCCAAATTACTGTTGTGCTATTTCTTACGTTCACAATAATGCTCTCGAGCTATCTCTGGACAACGGGGCAGATTCTGTGCGTGGGAGACGATGGTCACATCGAAGTTGAGCTTGCTGGCCTGAGCGGCATCTGTCAGGAGCCAGGCAAAATTCAAGGTGCAAGGAACAATTCATTAGACCTGTCTCACTGCGGCATCTGTGAAGATGTACCCGTGGATGTCGATCCAGTAACGCGCAAGGGGCCGGGCACGTCGCTGCTCGTTCACTACAGTCTCGGTAAACATTCAGTACTGGATGGTGTCGTTCAGTTGGTTCCACTCCTACTTTTCAAATTCCCGCCAAGTTCCATTCTTTCTACACTCTCGCAGGTTGTCTTGATCATCTGATTCCTCCAGTTGTGCAGGGATTGTTTGCCGTCTCGAAGTGCGAACAATGCATTTCGTTTGATCCGTGTATTCTGGAGGAGTTCTATGTACACCCGTCTGGTAGTATTGGCCACCATCACGCTTGCGTCTTCGAGCAGTGATTTGGTTTCGGCACAGCATTTGACGAGATCCGCAGCAAAGCAGATTGCGCTTGAGAACAACCCGAAGGTGGCCTCAGCCAAAGCTGAATGGGAAGTTGCAAGGGCACGCCGGCTTGTTGCAATTTCTCTTGAAAATCCTGAACTCGAATTCGAATACGAAGAACTCCCCGGAATTTTTGACACCGGTAAGTTCGGCGAAAGGACAATTGGCATCACACAGAAAATCAAGTCGCCCTTCAAGTGGTGGTTCCAACAGCGCGCATCTGCACATGAGGCGGAGGCCCTTCGATACACGGCGCTGGAGGCCACTCGTCTGGACATCGCAACCCTCGTCGAAATCAATTTCGACCGTGTTTTGGCGGACAAGAAGATCCTGGGTGCCGCCGAAGAGAACTTGCGTTTGGCAAAGGATTTTGCCAAAAAGACTCTCGTGAGATTCGACGCGGGAGACGTAGCGAAACTGGAGGTGATGAGCGCACGAGTTCAAGAGGCCCTGGCGAAAAATGACTACGCTGAAGCGGAAAGCCAACTGGCCTCATCCAAGGCCGCTCTACGCGCACTTCTGGGTCAGGACGGTTCTGCTTCGATAGAAATCGAAGGTGAGTTTACGCTGGACCCAGTCTCCGACAGCCTGATGGATCTCAAGGAGCGGGCCCGGTCCAGACGACCTGACTTAAAAGGGGCTCAGCTACAATTCTTGAGTGCTAAATCGTCCATGTCCGGGACCGTGGCATCCCTGGTACCTGATTTGAATCTTGGTATTTCACGGCAAACGGTGGGCGCTCCCGGCAGCAGAACTTCCTATTGGCGGACGTCGTTCGGATTCGAGATCCCTATGTGGGCTCTGTTCCGACAAAGGGGGGAAGTGAATGCAGCTGCCGCCGAGGTGAGAAAGGCTGAGGCGACGAGGGAGGCGCTCAGAAGGACGGCCTCACTCGATGTAGAGGTGAGCTACTCGGCGCTTTCTACGGCGCGGAAAAGGGTGGAGGCATTCGAGGGTGGGGTTTTGGAACTGGCCAAGGCGGTCTACGAGGTTGCTTCGGAGAGTTATCGACAGGGCAAGGCGTCCTACCTCGAGGTCCTGGGTGCACAGAAGACCCTGACTGAAACCAAAATTGCGTATTTCGAATCGATCTACAAATATAGACGCGCCAGGGCGGAAATGGCGCGAGCTACGGGAGGATCTTTGTAATGCGAAAATCGCAAAAGTACAAATACCTGATCCTATTCATCTTTGGTGTGATGGTTTTCTGGTTGGGTTCCCAATGGACGATGGCGGCCGCTGCAGGGAAAGCGCGTGACAAGCACGAGAAAGAAGAAATATCAAGTCACGTTTCAGATGATGAGGGTTATCACGATGAAGGATCCGTTCATCTAAGCGAGGAGGAAATCACGGAGTTCGACATCCAAATCGTGAAGGCCGAGCGTGGATTCATTGGCCCGACTGTTGAACTTTCGGGGGAGATCGTGGTAAACCCGGACAGATTCGCACATGTGGTCCCTCGTGTTGCAGGTGTTGTCCGCAAAGTAAATGTGGGTCTGGGAGATCGTGTTCGATCCGGTGATGTAATGGCAATCATCGACAGTCGCGAACTCTCGGATCTGAAGTCCGGATTTCTTGCGGCAGTAGAGCGGCGAGATTTGACCAGGACCTCATTTGTGCGTGAAAACCGGCTTTGGAAACAGAGCATATCCTCTGAACGCGACTTTCTGGCCGCAAAACAGAGGCTTGCCGAATCGGAAATCGCTGCCCGTTCGGCGGAGCAGAAATTGCATGCACTTTGATTCTCGCAGAAGTATCTGGACCAGCTTCCCGATCAGCCGGACATCTCCTTCACACGGTTCGAGATCAGAGCCCCTTTCGACGGAGTGGTGGTGAAGAAGCACATCACCCTTGGTGAATCGGTGGACGAGGATACGGAGGTATTTTCCGTTGCAGATCTGGCAGAGGTCTGGGCGATCCTGACAGTGTATCAGAAGGACTTGAGACGGATAAGCAAAGGCATGCGTGTCTTCCTTCAGGATCGAGAAGGCGGCGAAGGACGTATTTACACCGAGATTTCTTATGTCAGTCCCGTGATCGATGAAGTTACCCGGACAGCCAGTGCACGCGCGGTTGTGGATAATGTGACAGGAATCTGGCGGCCGGGGATGTTCGTAAAGGCCGGTGTGACAACCGGAGGAAGACCGGTATCCGTGGCCGTACCTATCCATTCTGTTCAGGTCTACGAAGGGCGTGAAGTGCTGTTCGTGTATAAAGAAGGCAAGTTCGAGCTGCGTGAAGTCTTGACGGGCGAATCCACAGAAGCACTGGTGGAAATCGTTTCGGGTGTGCGCGCAGGCGAATCTATCGTGTCGGCGGGTGCATTTACTCTCAAAACACAGATCCAGAAGTCTGAATTCCAATCCGG
>CAVOEZ010000698.1:0-3020 GCA_963694355.1 Latescibacteria bacterium UBA2968
TCGCCTGAAACTCGCCGATGGATATCCTCTGCACAAGGCGTACCCCCCAGATAAAGAACTCCAGAAAGAGTATGAGATCTGGAAGAAGACCCGGTAGTTCCCTACCCTACTCACTTCAAAAAGAAGCTCGCAATGGAACAAGTAGGAATCGGCATTCTCAGCCATGCTCACGGACACATCAACACTTACTGCGGTGTGATGCAGGGCTTTGACGATGTGAGCCTCATCTCCTGCTGGGATGACAACCAGGTACGCGGCAAAAGGGCTGCGAAGAATTTCGAACTGCAGTACTGCACAAATCCGGACGAAGTTCTCGACGACGCGCGGGTACACGCGGTACTCATTGGTTCTGAAACGAACCGCCACGCCGAGCACGTTGAAATGGCGGCTAAGGCGGGGAAACATATCCTGCTTCAGAAACCGATGGCGACCACCCTCGAGGACTGTGACAGAATCATCACCTCAGTCGCCGAACACAGAATCAAATTTAGTATGGCCTTCCAGATGCGCCACGATCCCGTAAACAGGAAAATCAAGTCCCTGCTGGAGGAAAACGCTGTCGGCCAGATGGCGGTTGTCAGAAGAAGGCACGCAATAAACGTTCTCCTTAATCCAGACTTCGTCAACGGTCCTACAAATTGGCACCTGGACCCGGTGGCCAATGTTGGAATGTTCTTCGATGATGCGACCCACGCAGCAGATTGGTTCTACTGGCTCCTGGGTGATCCGATTAGCGTAATCGCAGAAATCGATGCCATTGTCACGCACGACGCACCAGACGACAATGGCGTCGCTACGTACAGGTTCCAGAACGGGGTGATCGGCATCCTGTTCAACTCGTCTACAACTGTGGCCGGTGTAAACACTACTGAGATCTACGGGGACGAAGGAACCATCATCCAGGATTTCGGAGATGCACCATCCACCGCGGCTCCGCGCCCGGCGAACGCTTGCGCGCTCAGGCTCATCCGCAAGCGAGAGACTTCCTGGACCGAATTCGATATCCCAATACCTGCCAGCCAGGGGGATCGAATCGCTGCAGTTCCCCGACCCTTTATCGACTACATTCGCGGCCTCTGCGATGAAACGATAACCCCAGCGGAGGGACGCAAATCTGTAGAAATGGTTCTCGGCGCATATTTGTCCAGCGCTGAAGGCAGGCGCATCACTTTCCCGCTTTAGTATCCACAGTACGAGATATGACAGATCAGAGACAACTTCTCTTCGTGTACGGCCCCCTTCGGCACGGCTGTTCCAGATCCCGAATACCAGGTGCTCGACGATCACGTGGAATTCATCAAATTACCGAACCACCTGCCTTGATGTCAGGCGTCTCCCCGCTTCGCCACCAGTCGATTTGGTGATGGATCTATCCTGCAAACTGGGACCACCCATTGGCTCCAATAGGAAGGCTGTTTGGGCACTTATCCCGTGTCGCAAGAGCCCCGCTGTTCGGCTAAGTAACGTCAGGAGGCCAATTTTCCACACGTGTGGAAAATTGGCCTGAATCTGAGATAATGCCGTATGTCTGCACCCGATACTTGTCGTTCTCCCTCACCTGAGGTATCTTTTACATAGTTCAAGTGTGGTTCGTAACCATTTGTCGGGCAGGATATTCCGGGAGGACTTCATGGCTGAAAGTAATCTTGACGACCTGACCATCGAAGACTTGCACAAACGTATCCATCAACTGGAGGCGGAGAACAAGAGATGGATGCACCTCGCAGGAACCAACCGGTTGACCGACCTCCCGAACAATATGATGTTGTTCAAAGTGGTGTTGCCAGCTGAACTGAGAAAGTGGGACGGAAAAGAGACCAATCTGTCCTGCCTGGTCATCTCTCCCGACGGACTGGGTGAGTTGAATCAGAAGCACGGACGGGAAGTCGGCGACCAGTTCATCGTGGAAATGGCCAAATTCCTCAAAGGATGTTTACGTGGAGATGAAAAACTCTACCATCCGGATGGATCCAACTTTGCGATCCTGCTCCTGGGAATTGCAGGTGGGCGGGCGCGGCGAAGAGGCACTGAGATCAAGACTGAATTTCACGCATCCACCTTCAAACTCGAAAAGGCTGAGTCCTCGGATCTGACGTGTAGTGTCGGTGTGGCCTCGCTGGAGCAGACAATAGATAAGAAGGAGATTCCGGATCTGGTGGATCGGCTCTACCATACGATGTCCAACGGACTTTACAAGGCCAAACAGAGAGGTGGAAATCTCGTCGCTTGAGTTAACTTGGGTCAAGACGAGCTGATCCGTCAGGGTCGCAGGCGAACAACGTCTGCGGCCCTGTTGCATTGATCTAAGTTCTCATGCGATTGCCGGGTGAAACCCAGCTTGTTGACAGAAACGGTTGCCTTCCTTACCTTGACCAGACTTACTCTCAAGGAAAGGAGTTCACAAATCATGTCCCAAGCATTGGAAGTCCTCGTCATCGGAGGCAGTGGGTTTCTTAGCGGCACACTCGCTGATCTGGCGGTGCGTCAAGGTCACAAAGTAACTGTTGTCACCCGCGGTCAACGCACGCTTCCCGATGGTGTTACCGGCATCTCCGTAGACCGCCACGACCGTTCTGCATTCAAAGAAGCGATTACGGGAGCGGGCAAGCACTGGGATCTGGTGGTGGATTGCATCGCTTACGACCCGGCCGACGCTCGACAGGATATCGAGGTCTTCCCCGGGCTAGCCGATCATCTGGTCTTCGTCTCAACGGATTTCGTATTCGATCCTGCTCACCGAATCTTCCCTCAGCCAGAGGTAACCGATCACTATATTCCCGGTGAAAATTACGGCAGCAAGAAGCGCCTGTGTGAATTGGAGTTTCTGAATGGAAACACTGGCGACATGGTCTGGTCGGTCGTCCGCCCCTGCCATATTTACGGTCCGGGCTCACAATTGGGTTGTCTTCCCGAACACGGCCGGGATCCGGAGTTGATCTCCAAGATCAAAGCCGGGACTCCGCTAAAGCTCGTAGGCGGAGGTCACTTCCTGCAGCAGCCCATCCTCGCTGGGGACCTTT
>CAVOEZ010000699.1:0-3015 GCA_963694355.1 Latescibacteria bacterium UBA2968
CTGCAAGCAAGTTCAAGACTCAACCCCGCCCCTTTGCCCGCAGAGCCTCCGCACACCCCTTCAGCGGCTTTTCAGCCGCCCCTTCCCGGCACCCCAACCACTCCCACGGCACCGCGAAGGGCCCCGCCCCCCTGGGAGATCGGATGAGGTGTGTGTGGAGGGTGGCGTGTTTCCAGGACCGGATGGGGGTTTATTTGATGCCGCACCCTTCCGCCGCTTTGGGTGGAAGGGGGAAGGGTGGTAGTGTAACCCAATATCTAAGGGAGCGTGCTGAATTTTACCTTGCCGTGAAGTCCGACTTCTCGACTGCGCTCGAAGATGCGGAGGTTGCCCAGGGTGCTAATTTGGGCAGCGTTCTGCGAGGTGGCTATCGGGAACGCAGGCGAAGGATTTCGTCGCAAAGCGCGTCGTATTCGTGACGACCCCTGGAGCTTGGTGCGAATACCTGGACAGGTTTGGAGGCGAGGTTGGCCTGGTTCAGGGCTTCACTTTTGGAGATGACGGTTTTGAGCATGCGTTTGCGGTTTTCGTCCAGGAGTTCGTCGACGATGGCGTTTGTGCGTGTGGTCCGGATGTCGAACATGGTGATGAGGATTCGGTAGGCTACGTCTTCTTCGTCCCGGAGTTCGCGTGTGGCGTCCAGAAGGGCGTCCAGTCCGACGACTGCTCCAACTCCCGGTTGGACGGGGATGACGAGCAGGTCTGCCGCGATGAGGGCGTTGTAGGCGAGGATACTGAGGACCGGAGGACAGTCGAGGATGATGTGCTGGTAGTTTTCGGAGACGCATTCCAGCGCGCGGCGGAGACGCTCTTCCCTGCGAATGCGTGTAGAAAGGAGCTCTGCGGTTTGGGTGAGGTCCTGACCCGATGGGACGATGTCCAGATTGGGTATGGTGGATTTCGAAATGGCCCTGGCCGCCTGGGACGGTCGCTCCATTATGAATTCACTGATGTTTCGTTCGTGTTCACCTTCGAGCAGGCACTGGGTCGCGTGGGCCTGAGGATCCAGGTCGACGATGAGGGTCGGTTTGCCTCGGGTGGCTAGTGATGTGGCGAGATTTACAGCGGTGGTCGTTTTGCCGACGCCGCCTTTGCTGTTGGTGATCGCTATGATCATGAATTACGCTCCCTGGGGAAAGGGTTTGACGCGCTGAGACCACGTTTCTGATCCCAGTAGGATCAGGCGAGGGGAGGAGCTTGGTTGGCTCCGTCGATGAACCGTAACATAACGGGTGAAAATCGGCCTGTCAACCAAAACTTCGCGATATTTCGCACGGTTAGACTGGCTGAGGTCGACCAGATGACTTGCCGTGGTGGTTTGGCACAGATTCGTGATCTCTCGCCTTGAATTCTAACTTAATACTAAATAACAGAAAGCAAATAATTTATAAATTCATGTTTATATAACAAGTAAAATATTGATAATATTGCATTTAAAATAAAACTCAGATTTTTCCAATTTTCCCTGCGTAGGGAAAATCTTAATGGAGGAGGATTATATCCACTTTAAAGGCAAATCAAACCCCGGTGGATCGGCGGAGCGGCGCAGGTGAACCGTGGCCAGGGCTTTGCAGGAGTGGAATCGCCAGAGAATAGATTGTGACCCCAAAACGTTTCGGTTCCGGATCTGATATGAATCATATATCTTACTTATGCGTCTCAACGAGGAAGTCCGCTGTGTGTTTCTGCTATTTTTGATTGCCGGAAATTCGATCGAGGAAACTCTATGAATATCAAAGCATCCCTCCTCCCCAAGATTTCAGTCAGCCGACCCGTTTCCGTGGCAATGTGCCTGCTGGCGCTTCTGGTGGTGGGGGCCGTGGGATACTTCCGCATTCCCGTCAAACTTTTCCCTACGGGATTCGATCCGCCTTTCCTCTGGGTGGGTGTTCGCTTCGCCGGCGCCACGCCTCGTGAACTGGAGCAGCAGATCGCCAGGCCTATGGAAGAGCGTTTGCGGACCGTGAAGGGGATAAAGCAGGTGCGGTCCTATAGCAGCAGCCGGAGAGGTGTGGACTTCTCGATGCGGTTCCAGCAGGACGCAGATATGGAACTTGCATATAACCAGGTGGTGGACCAGCTGGAACGGTTCAAACCGGAGCTGCCGGAAGACGCGAGAGACAATGTCCGGATCTGGAAACACAATGACGAGGGCCGCTCGATTATGTGGGCGGGCGTGACGATCGATACGTCGATCGTCGACCCTTTCCGATTCCTGGAGGCGCACGTTCAGCGACCTCTCGAGCGAATCGACGGAGTGGCCAAGGTGGATGTCTGGGGTGTGGACCCCAAGGAAGTGATGATCGAGATCGACCGGGACCGGCTCCAGGCCCGAGGCGTGAACACTTACGAAATGGTGCAGCTGCTGCGGACGGACAATTTCGCGCTGGCAGGGGGGCACGTTAGGGAGGGCGGAAAGAAGATCTACGTTCGGTCGATGGCTCGGTACAGGAGTCTGGAGGAGATCGAGAATATCAAGGTGAGCAACAAAGGCGGTGGCGTTCGCCTCCGAGAGGTCGCCAATGTGGTTTATGATGTGCCCTCCAGACGGGGGTATGAGCGAACCGATGGCGAGCCGTCGGCATCCTTCAGTATTAAAGCCGAGTCGGGAGCGGATCTTGTGGAGCTGTGTGAACGGATCCTCACCGAGCTTAAGGAGATCGAGACGGGGAAAATGACCTCGGGTCTGAAGTTCAATGTGTTTTTCAATCAGGGTCAGTTCATCCGCGAGTCGATCGAGAATTTGAGAAATACAGGCATCTGGGGAGGCTTTTTCGCGGCTCTTGTGCTGCTGTTTTTTCTGCGCGCCTTCCGGATGACTTCGATCATCACCTGTTCGATCCCGCTGTGTGTGATGATCTCGATCGTGGTACTTTACTTTGTAGGCTGGTCGCTGAATATGATGACAATGATGGGGCTGATGGTCGGTGTGGGCCTTGTAGTGGACAACGCGATTGTGATTCTGGAGAATATCTACCGCCTTCGCGAGAAAGGGGAAAATTCAGAGCGGGCTGC
>CAVOEZ010000700.1:0-3014 GCA_963694355.1 Latescibacteria bacterium UBA2968
AAAATCAGCCCTCTCGTGAATCTCGTGCCAGGCCAGGATACGGTGTCCGTTCAATATTCCATTGCAGAAGGTCCCCTCGTGACGATCGACGCGATCCGGTTCACAGGGAACAGGGCAACCAGAAAGGACGTGCTTCTGCGGCAGATGCGGATCCGGACGGGGGAACGGTTCAATCAGGAGAGGATCGATCGCGGGATGAGATATCTGCGCAAGCTCTCTTTCCTTCTGGATGTTGATGAACCGGTTCTGGCTGAAGCCGTCGATGGCTCAACGACTCTGGTGGTCGGCGTTCGGGAGGCCCCCTCCGGGCGGATGGAAGGCGGGTTGGGGTATGCGCCAAGATCAGGCGGACCTGTGGAAGGCTTGACGGGGGTTTTTGCTCTGGAGTTCGATAACTTTATGGGAACCGCAAGATCCGGCAAGGTGTTGTGGGGAAGGCAGGGGCCATCCACGTCTCACCTCGGTCTCTCCTTTCGCGAACCCTGGGTCCTGGGAGGACCGATTTCGATCGGCGTTGAATTGAATATGCAGGATCGGCCGGCCTTTGCAGAACGCCGCCTCGAGACCCATCTGGAGGTCTCACCGGCTCCCGGAACCCAAATGCGTGCAGGTGTGTTCCACCAGCAGGTGACCCCAGATTCGAGCGGTTTCGGTCTCGTTCCGATCAGCCGCATCTGGGGGCTGACCGGTTCGCTGGAATACGATAGCCGGGATGATCGGTATAACCCGAGGAAGGGTCTGCAGACAAAGGCGAAGGTGGCCTGGGGAAGTGTGGGTGTGGGAGATGCAAGAACGGGCCGGACAGACATTCAGGGCACCCTTGGAACATTCCTGCAGATGGGAAGGCAGACCGTGGTGGCTGCTGCGGTTCACGGCGCCATAGTCCATCAGGCGGAGGGTGTGCCTCAGGAGGCTCGATTCAGAATTGGAGGCAGTCGGTCTATTAGAGGTCAGCGGGAGGAGGCCTTCCTGGCCACTCAGGCGGGATGGGCGAATTTGGAATTGCGCTATCTTCTGGGTCGTCGCTCTCGCGTCTTTCTGTTCGTGGACGGCGGGCTGCTGAACGATCCTCTGAATGATGGCAGGCGAAGGCTCTTGACACCTATGGGATTCGGCGGTGGAATTCGGGCGAGATCGGGCCTCGGAATGTTGGGGCTGGATTACGGTCTCGGCAAGGGGGACGGTCCTGCGCAGGGCAAGATCCACGTACGAATGGTGAATGAATTTTAGGCCCAGGAGCAAGACTGATAAATCTCAAGCCGGAGGCGCGCGCGATGCGCCTCCTTTATCATTGGTGGTTCAGAAGGGGAATAGGACGGGGATGTTCTCATCTGTAAGTGCATTGCCGTATTCGCACGCCTCGAAGGCTTCCGCGTGCCGAACCTTTTCTCCTTTTTCCGTCCCGTACCGACTGATCAGCAACCCACGCGTACTGTTCGCCAGTTCGGAAAACCTCGAAAGGCGATGCTCCAGCCATTGTCGCCGGTCCTGATTAGACTCCGGGACTTCCTCGAGACGTCCCGCATTGTGTGGAAGCCATTCGTACATCTGGCTACCGTGGCAGTGGAGCATATCCATTTTCTTCTCCACCACATCGTCGATGTCCACCGAGACCTGGGGCGAAAATGGTGTAGGCTTCTGAAATCCATCGCTCAGGTAAGCGATCACAGGATTGTGTGAAAGCGCCGGCGCGTCCGTACAGATGTTCGGGACAGTGACCATATAGGCCGCGTCCTGCACGAGCGTGGATGTGTATCTGTGATCGGGATGATAGTCGTTGGGCCTGTGCGTCAGGATCAAATCCGGTGTGTAGGCCCGAATCATTCGAATGACCTTTTTACGATTCTCCAGATTGGGTTCGAGTTCCCCATCGTGGTTGTCCATCACGTGGTATTCGATTCCTGCAACCGCACCGGCGGCCTCAGATTCTGCTTTTCTCCTTTGTGCGAGCTCTATGCCACCTATTTCATGATGACCAGCATCTCCGTTCGTGACAGATACGAAACGTACATTGTGCCCGAGCGCCGCATACTTGATTGCCACTCCACCGGCTTTGATGTCGCAGTCGTCAGGGTGTGCTCCGAATACCAAAATGCGCAGCTGTTTGTCCGACATAGGTCGAGACCTCCATGATATAAGGTCGGTTAGGCGTTCCTCATCCGCCGTAGCGGACACAGATTTCCTTTACACCATTTTGTAACGGCATACTGTATAGCGAGACCGGATCTCCATAACGGGAACAGGATGTCCCAATTGAGGATACGCCGTCTACCGAAAAATCGACAAGAGAAAGATTTTCAAATTGTTCGGGAAGCTGGAGACGAAGATCAGGATGGTTGTCTCCCTGAACCGTGAACCGCAGGCAGGGGGCCTCCCACCTCAGGCTATCGATACGCCAGGTGTCTCTTGCATCCCAAAAATGAACCCACTGGTCGAAGGACCAGATGGGCAGGCCAAACTGATTGGCCTGAAGCATCAGTTCCTTCCCCTGTTCTCCAGAGAATTTGACCCAGTTCCCCGGGTGAATGCAGACTCCGTACGGCGTGTGGAATCTTGCTGAAATATCGGAAAAAATCCGGTTGAGATTGACACGGAAGACTTCCGGGGAAATCTTGAACGAATAGTCAGGCGGCCCAAACATTCCGTCATCGGTGAGGTGAGTATGCTGCTGATAAACATCGTACAGCCGCCCATCCGGCAGGCAGAAACGTGAGGGCAGGGCCCCACCGAAGGCGGCATACGGCGCACCCTCCCGATCGCTCTTGTATGTGCCTGAAAAGTAATTGGCGTCCATTCTTATCCCCAAACGCTCCATTACCTCGACCGGCTCGAGATATCCAGCCCACGCAGTACAGTGATTCCTGACAGAAACCGCGGACGTGGAGTACGTGGACTCGAACAATTTGATCTGCCGCTCGAATTCAGCGAGTCGTTCCTGGACAGGATGGCCGTCGAGCGGTCGGAGATTGGGGTGTGGACCTATGTGATGGTTTGTGCTATATCGGACCGCGTCT
>CAVOEZ010000701.1:0-3013 GCA_963694355.1 Latescibacteria bacterium UBA2968
GCAACAGAGCGAATCAAAGTGCCCGATGGACTCGGTATCGTGGAAGAGTTCGAATTTGCCCGGGCGCATACAGACCTTCCACTGAAAGCCACGTGTCCCGGCCCCCTTACGCTTACCATACATATCCAGATCAAAGATACTTCGATTTATGAAGATCGACTGGAACTGGCGTTTGAATTCGCAGACGTGGTGAACAAGGAATTGAAGGGCCTGGTTGCGGCTGGTGCGGAATTTATTCAACTGGACGAGCCCTCATTCTCCATCATACCCGGTGGCTCAAAGACGTGGATCGATCTGTTCAACAAGACCGTGGAAGGCGTGAACGCAAAAATCGGTCTCCACATCTGCTTTGGAAATCTCGCCAGCCGCCCACGCGGGAAACGACGTTATGCATGGATGCTCGATGACATTCTTCGTGCAAACGCACACCAGATTTCCCTGGAGTTCGCCAACCGCGAGCTGGTAGAGCTGGATCTCTGTCGGCCCATTGCAGAAAAGTATGAGGTCGCCGCCGGGCTGGTCGACGTCAAGTCGTTTTATGTGGAAACACCTGAAGACATTGCAGAACGAACCAGACAGGTGCTGGAACACGTGCCCGCAGAAAAGTTGACCATCACACCGGACTGCGGGTTCTTTCAGCTGCCTAGATGGCTGGCATTTCAGAAACTTCAGAATATGGTCAAGGGTGTGCAGATCGTCAGAAAAGAGCTGGAAGGGTAGTTACGCCGGAGGACAAATGGACGTTACGGAAATAACGGGAGATCTGGTCTCCTACGATTCATCGAGTCTATTAAGCAATGCAAAGGTGTCCTCGGCAATTGCTCG
This sequence comes from Latescibacteria bacterium UBA2968, assembly GCA_963694355.1. Taxonomy (GTDB): domain Bacteria; phylum Latescibacterota; class UBA2968; order UBA2968. The sequence goes on from CAVOEZ010000701.1 coordinate 826, forward strand.
CTGGATGCGTAAGGCGGGCATGAGCGTAGAGTTGGTTCCTTACATTGATACAAACGGTGTAAAGAAGGTCAACGTCGTTGGGAAAAAGGGTCGCGGCACGGGCGGATTGGCCATTTTGGGGCATTCCGACGTCGTTCCAGCCGGTGGCTGGGACTCCGATCCCTATAAACTGACCGTCCGCAAAGGGAAATTGTACGGGAGGGGCAGTGCAGACATGAAGGGCCCCATCGCCTGTGGTCTGGTTGCCTCCGGGGTGTTTGCTGCGAAGGAACTGAAGCGACCTGTTTATGTGATCGTCACGGCAGACGAAGAAACGGATTGCGGGGGTGCCGCGGTTGTGATGAAGCAGTCCAGAACCTTCCGCGAATCCCGTATCAAATACGGCATCATCGCTGAGCCCACCCTTTTGGATGTCGTTCACGCACATAAGGGCTCCTTGAAATTCGACGTTACCGCGAAGGGAAGGGCAGCGCACAGCAGCACAGGAAAAGGGATCAACGCTAATCACAGGCTTATCCCCTTTCTCAATGACGTTGTAGAATTCGAGCGCAAGGTTCTGACAGGCAAGAAATACTTGAATACCAGTTTCACGCCACCACACGCTACCATGAACATCGTGATGGGAGATGGCGGTTCGGCAACGAATATTACGGCGCCCGTCAGCCGGGCATCCATAAATTGCAGACCGATGCCCGATCAGAATTGGACGCCTGTGGTCGACCATATCAAGCAACTCGGCAAAAAGCACGGCGTGCAGGTTACGGTACCCAAGCGGCTCGATCCTCTTGGGACACCCGAACATTCCAGAATCATACAGGAATCGCTGAAAATAACCGGGAAGCGCAAGTCCAAAACCGTCTCATACGGCACGGACGGTATGGTTTTTGGAAAAGCGATGGAACTGGTTGTGATGGGACCTGGCAGTATCCAGCAGGCGCATACGACCAACGAATGGATTGCGAAGGATCAGCTCAAAAAAGGTGTTGAAATATTCACTAAAATGGTTCATCAGTTTTGTATTGCGCAACCGGAATAAACGGAACCAAGGGCACAAACCTGGAGGAAACCGGATCATGTTCAGAGCCATTCAAAATTTTGCTGTACCGCTCTTACTGCTGGGGCTCATGCTTGGCTGTGCGGACGACACCAAGTATCAGTACGGTGTTCGTGGAAAATGGAAACTTGAGAGTCGGGCCCTGCCCGATGGTCAGGTGCTTAAACCACCTGCGGTCACGGGTATCTATGAGTGGTATCCTACCAGCAAGACCTCCGCTCATGTAACCGCTTCATTCGCTTCAGGGCCGGACAAAATCCAGCTCTCAGGGTTCACTTGCACGCTTGAGAACCCGCTTCTGGAAGCTCAGGGCTTTACCAAAAATGAGTATCTCAATATCGGGGGGGGATACCGACTCGCCTATCAACCGGTACACACTGCACAGAACAAGTCCTCTGACGGCAGAGTCACAGGAGATGGAATCCGTGTTATATTTGAGCACGCTGACGGTACCCATCTGGAATATGGAAATGTGGGCAATGCCGTTGTGGAAGAGGCGACCTTTACCGTAAAATTCAAAGACGGCACCGTAGACACCTGGCGGCGAATGTTAGACCAGCTCGGAGCGCTGCCGAAGTGATCTGAGGAGATTAACAGGTAGAGAACCTTCCAGTCACACCCCCTTGAATTACCGGGGCACATTCCAGTGTGTCCCGGTTTTCTATAGGTCTTCCAATGGAAAAGTTGCTCCTTGGCAATATCCTCCTAAAGAACGCCAATGACTGCGGCCTGGCAGAAAAGGTCGCGCTCGTTTCGGGCAAGCAAGCGATGACCTATGCCGAATTGAACACAAGGGTCAACCGCTTGGGCAATGGTCTCATCGGCCAGGGTGTTTGCAAAGGAGACAGGATTGCAGTTCTGGGTCGGAACTCGCTCACCTATGCGATCATTTATTTCGCTCTGGCCAAAATCGGCGCCATAATGGTACCTGTCAATTTCTGGTACCGGGACACCGAAATCCAGTACACCTTGAGACAGTCCACCTGTAAAGGTCTCCTCTACCACACCGATTTCGCACCCGTGCTCAAGGGCATCGAAAATGAAGTTCCTTCACTCGAATGGCATGTTCCATTTGGCGCCTGTTCGGATGCATCCGGTCATCTCGATCGCATTGTGGAATCTGGATCCAACCAG
>CAVOEZ010000702.1:0-3008 GCA_963694355.1 Latescibacteria bacterium UBA2968
ATGGCTGCCGGGGATCAAACGCAGCGCGCCGGAATCCCGACGTACAGGATCCAGGTACAGGGCTATCTTCAAATAGTCACTGTGTTCGTGAATCGAATCACAGTGCCAATGCGTGTCGCCCACGTAATGGTTGCCATCGCTGCTCGTGTAATTGAAATCATCGCCCAGCAGCCCGGCGGCAATCCCGGTGATCCGGGAATCGTCCAGCAAGCCGCGCAGGTATTCGTGTTGATCGATGAACTGCAGACACGTGGACCGGGTCTTGTCGTCGTGTTGCCACGCGTTGCGCTCGAAAACCTGCGTAAAGGCAACCGTGATGTCGTCGATGCAATCGGACATCAGCCCTGGCAACTGCAGATATCCGAAGGTCTGAAAGAAGGCCTTTTGATGGTCGGTCAATTTGAATTCTGTCATTTCTTTTAGCTCCTGGGACTGCTTTTGGTGTCACCATAACAAGCCTTTGCCATCCAGTGGTTCAACTTTTCATGCAACCGGAAAAGAGGCCTTGGAACTGCGTTTCTGGGGTTAAAATGAGTGTCTAAGAATCTGAGCTCGAGCACCCGTAAATGTGCTCGAGGCGTTTGGGCATTGCATAAGCACATTCTTCTTAGACTATCAATACCAGGATCGAACAAACATCCTAAGCATGTCATATCAGCATCCGACTTGCCTATGTTGGCAGATTTACTGTGTTCCTCGATCTCGAAGATTCTGTTCATTGCGGACACGTTACGGTTCTCCCAGTACCCCAGCAGCGCAAGGAAAAGCCCGAGGAGAGTTTTCAGAAGCAAGCTACAGACTGCTGCTGCGATCTGTTTCAAATCTTCATCCTGCTATCTGCCAACGCTCAGCCTTGAGGCGAGCTGTAAAGCGTCGGCTCCGAGTCATTGTTGGATGCTTCCCGTCTCCTCTTGATCAGAACCGCTGGTGGCAGTGTCAGCGCCGCAAAGACAAGTCCATTCCAGACAGCCGTGCTGTGCTTGTCCCGACTCCACTGTTCAGTCAATCGGTAGTCATAAGGACACAGGATGGAGGAAATGAGAATGCCAGGCAGTGCCGGGAGCATGAGCCACTCATGCTCCCAACTGGAATATTGTGATCCGTGGTGCGTTTCATTCAGGAACTGAATGAATCCGCCGAGATACCCGAGTCCCACACCAATCATGGCAACTCCAGCCATTATGGGAATTCGTCTTTTCATCTCATCCATGCATCCAACGTTAAGTGGTGGGGCAGCAGCGACCTTAGGAGCGGCGTTCCAACACACGAGTGGTTCGCGTCGCTTTTGGCTTCGGTCGCTCATGTTTTTGCCGCCCTACAAACTTAAACCTAAACTCTAAACGTAAACCTTGCCCATCCTTCATCTTCTTGGCAGCCTGGATGACCGGCCCGAATTCCTTATCCTTCCTGCGCTTCTCGAAATACGAGAACTCATGGAATTCGCCTCTTCCTTGAGTTTCAGGTAATTCCTGTAACGTTTCTCGCTCAAGATTCCGCTGGCTACAGCCTGCAAGATTGCGCATCCAGGCTCTCGACCGTGGATGCAGTTGGAGAACCGGCAGCTAAGCGCAAGCTCGCTCACGTCAGCGAAGGTATCGTGCACCACCTCGGAGGTTCCGATGAGCCCGGGTTCGCGCATTCCCGGGGTGTCGATCAGCATGGCGCCCCCTTCGAGGACCAGCAGATGCCGACGTGTGGTTGTATGCACCCCTTCCCCGGTCGCGCCGACCGCCTTGGTTTCAAACGCATTTCTTCCGACCAGCCGGTTGATGAGCGAGGTCTTGCCGACTCCAGATGAGCCAAGGAGACAATACGTCTTGCCGGGAGCAAGGTGAGCCTGAAAATCATCAAGTCCGAACCCGCTAACGTTGCTTAACGGAATGGTCGGAACGGAAATGCCTGCATCGGCAATCTGCACAACCTTCTGCTCAAGCTCCACTGACGAGACCATGTCCGTCTTGCTCAGGACGATCCGTCCTTCAGTGTGGCCTTCGGATGCCATCATTAGGTAGCGCTCGAGCCTCTCCATGTTGAAATCATAGTCGCAGGCTTGAACGATAAAAGCGACGTCGATGTTCGATGCGAGCATCTGGAATTCGGTCGTGCCCGGGCGCGTGCGCCGCAAGTGCGTCTTTCTCGGCACGACGGCGTGAATCAGCACAGGCCCCTCAGACGCAGGCCACTGCACACACACCCAGTCCCCCACGCATGGCAGATCCATCGCTGACTGGGTTTCAAAACGCAACTTGCCGGCAAGCTCAGCGTACTGATCGGCGCCTCGGCTTCTGATAAAGAAGGCGCCCCTGTCGACCGCCGTGACGCGCGCCATGCCTTGTCCCGGCTGCAGGAGGGAAGTGGCACGTTGCTCAAACCAGCCGTCGAATCCTAAATCGCTCAATTCCATAGTTTCTCTTCCGCCGAACGTAGAGGTCACCGAGACGGGCGGCGCTAAGCGCCGTTCCGGATTCGTGTGCACCGGCTTGGTTATATTTTCGTCAGGACGGGAATAAATTACCCGTCCCTGTTTGATGCCTTTTTCAACCATCCACCGGTGGTGGATAATCTGCCCAATTCCCTTCCGGATCCTCTCCCCGGCAAACAATACCTTTCTCATCCCATCCCATGTAAGCACGGACCTCGGTGGCAGCGTATCGCAGGGTCAGGCCACATCGTCGCCGGTCTGATACGTTAGCTTCCGAGCCGTGGAGAAGAAGGTCGCTGTGCATGGACATCTCTCCGGCCTTGAGGATCAGGTCGACCGGCAGATCACCAAATTGCTCTGCATCCTCCACCGTCTGATCCAACACATTGTTTTCGGCACCTTCACTCAGCCTCCATGTCAGATGGCCTTTCAGGTGAGAACCCGGTATCACACGCATAGCGGCGTTTTTCCGATCGGAATCATCTATGGCCAGCCACACGGTGACTGTCCTGGATGGTGTCATGGGCCAATAGGAGGCATCCTGATGCCAGGATACCGATTTACCGTCTCCCGGCATCTTGCAGAA
>CAVOEZ010000703.1:0-3007 GCA_963694355.1 Latescibacteria bacterium UBA2968
TACGATGACCGCACCTCGTTCTGTGGGTGGTTGCGCAACTTCCTTCCAGCGGTCGACCCGAGTCGCAACTGGGAGGTCATCAACGCCGGGGGGATCAGTTATGCAAGCTACCGCGCTACACGCCTCGTGGAAGAACTCGTCAATTATGAACCCGATATCTTCATTGTCTACTCCGGGCATAACGAGTTCCTTGAACGGAGGACGTATGGCAAGCTGTTGAATACGCCTGAGGTCATTCGCGACCTTGGAACTCTGGCTTCACGACTGCGACTCTACAGTGCGCTACACGACGTCACCTATGAGCAAAGTGCAGTGCTTCCCACCGAGGTCAAAACCCTCCTCGAACGTTCCGTTGGACCGGAGGACTACCACAGAGATGACGAGATGCGTGAGGCCGTGCTTGATCACTACCGGGCGAGCCTGAAACGCATGACGCACATCAGCCATCGCGCGGGCGCCCGAATGATCCTTGTGACACCCGCCTCCAATATGGGAGACTTCTCACCATTCAAATCCGAACCGGGTCCACACACGTCGGATACAGACCTCAAACAGGTCTAGGTATACAAACTCTCGATCAGCAAAGCCCTCGAGGAAGGTGACCACGAACGCGCTCTGGGGATCATCGACCAGGCGCTCGCCCTCGACCGCCGTGAGGCCGACCTGCTCTTCCTGCGGGGGCGGACCCTTCGTGCGCTCGAACGATTCGAAGAAGCAAGCGCCGCGTTCGCATTGTCCCTGGACGAAGACATCTGTCCACTTCGTGCACTCTCATCCACCAGGGCCATAGTAACCGAAGTAGCCAGGGAGAGAAAGACTGGCCTCGTAGATTTTGTCGAAATTGTGCAGGAACGCTCTCCTGGCGGCATTCCAGGATCGGAACTGTTCTTGGACCACGTACATCCAACAATCGAAGGCAATCGCCTCTTGGCGCTGGCGATCATCAAAGAAATGGTCGAGAATGGCATCGTATCTCCCGACAAAAAGTGGAATGATGAGTCCATCTCCGAGATCACCAACCGGGTGGAAAGCAGTCTGGACGAGCAGGCACATGCAACGGCGCTCAAGAATCTCTCAAGAGTATTGCTGTGGGCCGGGAAGGAGGAGGAGGCCGAACGACTGGTCGACCTTGCTGTGGACGCGGCATCGGAGGACGGTGACACTCATTTCACGAAAGCCACGCTGCTCGAGCGGGCAGGGAACAACAAAGCCGCATTGACCCATTATCAGCAGGCTGCACGCCTTTCGCCTATGAATCCCGCCATCCGACAGGCCTATGGCGTGCTCCTCTCTGAACTCGGTCACAAAGCTCGGGCCCGTGTGGAACTGGAGACAGCCATTCGCCTGGATCGCACGCGACCCGGGATATATTATGACCTGGGCATTGTACTCGAAGACCTCGGTATGGTCGGGCAAGCGGAATCCGCCTACCGCTCGGCCATTAAGCTGGAACCGGACAACGCCGATGCGCACAACACCCTGGGCATCCTTATGGCCAGACGTGGAGATCTCTCTACCGCCGCCAGGGAATTCGCCGAAGCCCTGCGCATAAATCCGGCTCACGGGAACGCCAAATCCAATCTCGCGCGAGCCACCCGCACCAGGCCGAACACCAATCGTTAGTCAGAAGCTTAGCAGGCAATGATTGCCCAGATGTGCGACAGGAGACAGAATGGAATCGAACGACACCCAGGTCAACTATGAGGATTTTGGTGCGAAGGGCGACGGCATTGCCGATGACATGCAGGCCATCCGGGAAGCTCACGAATTTGCGAACGCCCGTGGACTTGACGTTAAGACAAGACCGGATGCCACCTACTACATAGGTGCACAGGCGATTACAGTTGTTATCGCCACGGACACGGATTGGAACACCTCCCGGTTCACCATAGACGACATACAGGTCGATGACCACCGAGCACCGCTATTCGAAGTGCCTTCGCAGCTTCAACCCTTGAAATTGCAGATTGACCATCTCACGCGAGATCAAAAACAGCTGAATGTCAGGCCCGAATGTGACTGCCATGTCCTGGTGGAAAACGATGCCCGGAGAGTGTTTATCCGACGGGGACTCAATCAGAACACGGGCGTTCCCCAGCACGACTGCTTCGTGCTCCGTCGCGATGGATCGATCGATGCACCCATAGACTGGGACTATGACGAAATCAGCCGGATCGAAGCCAGACCGATTGACGACAAGCCTCTCATCCTGCGCGGCGGCGTCTTCACCACATTCGCCAACAGAATGGAGCAGGATGTCGGTTACAGCTATTGGGCCAGGAATATCGAAATCTCACGCTCCAATACGGAAGTCGACGGGCTTACCCACTATGTCACCGGAGAAACAGCCGCGGGGCATCCCTATTCCGGCTTTATAAATGTTCGCCAATGCGCCAACATCACGCTGCGCAACTGTTTTGCGTCGGGACACAAGATCTACTCCACGATCGGAGCGGCAGGACAGCCCGTCAATATGGGCAGCTATGACTATAATGCCAGAGATGTGGTAAACTTTCGCATGATCAATTGTCGAATGAACCACATCAACGACCGGACACGCTGGGGTGTGATCGGATCGAATTTCTGCAAGAACATATTGCTCGAGGACTGTACCCTGTCCAGAATGGACACGCATATGGGGGTCTCAGGCGGCTACACCATTCGCCGCTGTACACTTGGATGGATGGGCCTCAACGCGATCGGTCGCGGTGAACTGACCGTTGAGGACTCCACCCTGTACGGCAGTTCGCTGGTCAGTTTTAGACGCGACTACGGCAGCACCTGGGAGGGAGCGCTATTCATCCGGAATTGCCGCTGGATCCCCGCGTGTGGAGATACCTGTGTACCGCATATGATCAACGTCAGCAACGATGGCATGCACGACTTCGGATATCCTTGCTCGATGCCCCGTGAAATCACAATCGACAAACTCTGGGTAGACGACAGCCAGCATCCGGAAGACTATCAGGGCATGTTCATCTTCACCGACCCAGACAGCCTGAACGAC
>CAVOEZ010000704.1:0-3002 GCA_963694355.1 Latescibacteria bacterium UBA2968
GGACTGCACGGGCTGAGTGTGCCCCTGCGCCTTCCAGAGGATCTTGCCTGTTTCCAGATCGATCGACCTGACCATGCCATCCTCGCTGCCGGAGGCTGCTGTGGTGCCTCCGGGATTGATGGCAACGGAGGTCACCGGCGCTTCGTGGCCAGCGATGGACCTCAGGGGCGTATCGCCTTTGCCCCAAATCTTTACGGTCTGATCGGCCCCGCCGCTGACCAGACGTCCATTCGGAGTGAATGCCACACCCAGCGCACCGTCTTGGTGTGCGGAGATGGATCTGAGCAGTTCTCCGGTCTCGTTGTCCCAGACGTAGATTCGGCCGTCTTCGCTTCCGGCTGCGATGCGGGAACCCGTGGCGTTCAGACTGATCGTGGCCACGTCTTCCCTGGGTCCTACAAGGGTTTGATGAAGTTTTCCGGTCTTCAGATCCCACACCTTCACGAATCTGTCTGCCCCACCCGTTACAAGATGGGCGCCATCCGGATGGAACAGTACCGCGCGGACACCATCTTTATGACCGGATAGCGATCGGATGAGGTGTCCTGTGCGTGTCTGCCAGATCTTCACGGTGCCGTCCATGCTCCCGGAGGCCAGCAAGCTGCCGTCTGCACTCATCGCTGCAGTTCTAACGACGTCGCCATGCCCCATTTGAATCACGATTTCTGGCGTCGGGTTTGCCACTGCCACTGAGAAGAGCAGGAGCGAAGCAAAGATCTGTGTTGAGAAACGTTTCATGAAGAATACCTCTGGTTAGTCCACCACGACTACGACTTTGCACTCACTGAGGAAGGACAGACCTTCCGCCGCCTTTCGTGCCCTGGCGCCATCCGCATCGGAGACCACGACATTGGATTTGTTCCGCCCCTTCGCTTCCGTCCCCTTGATCACCAGTGGATTATCACCGATCCGGTCGTTCTTTTTTGCTAAGTCGAGGTCTTTTTCGTATACCGCGATTCCGTGTGTGACAGCGGCTTCGCGGCTGACCAGTTTGGCGCCGTAGACCAGTTTCTTGGTCTCATCCATAACTTTTGGCGCCATCGCAGGCGCGAGGCCCAATCCGCGAGCGTCAATAATGAGTCCGGTATGGCCGTCTGGAATGACGGGTGCCTCCACTTTCTTCGCCGGTTCCTCGGAGAAGCCCTCTTTAGGGAGCAGTACGTCCGAGAGCGTTCCCCTCAGGTTTACAGCCAGGGTGACCTCTACTGAGCCATCATCCATGTATACAGGTTTGCCAACTTGACGGGCGCCTCTCAGGATGCCTCTCACCTTGGTTTTGATGATGTCGTTGGCCATCGCATTTTCCACCGTGGTTTCTGCATCCACAACTACACCCTGCATGATTTCCACCAGCAGGCGCTGTGCGTCAACTGTGGCCGCGCGTCGTGCCATTGCTCTCGCCTGTCCTTTGCTCCGTGCATTTTCAGGCGGTACACCGATGCCGATCGCTGAAATAGCGCCTTCCGCCCAGTTTGGCCCCGATTGGGCGTAGACCGGGACGTCCGTCTGAATCAGCAGAAAGCAAATACTTGCAGCCAATAGAGTCTTCATTACAACTGCCTCCTTTCAGGTTTTGCAACATCAGCAAATGGAACGTTTTTAAAAATGAAGAGGGGTAAGATAAGTCGAATATAAACAATAACAACCTTTTTTTATTGGATCACCTGAGGCGAGAATTTTAGGCCTTCAACATATTCAGGTGCGGCGGAAAGTCGGTTTATGATGAGGGTCACAATTCGAAATCGTTTCCTCGTTGGGGCAGTAAGCAGAAGGGGTGCCAGCCTTTCAGGCAGAAACCCGGAATCGTGTCGAAACCCCTGGTAGATCAACACCGGGAGGGATGAATGAATTTCTCGCCGAAATGATCAGTTGAATAAACAATCGACAATAAAATTGTCGATCTTCTTGTATTTGTGGGAAAGATACTACCATGGCAAGTTTATTTGTAGCGACAATCAAATTGGCAATAGCGACAAGCCTGTTGTCAATATTCGGTGACGATGATCACAGGTGTGAGCAGTGGGGAGGTTTCCAGGATGGCTGGAACGCGAGGGGGAAGAGTAAACAAAAACCGGCGCCCCCCAATAGTGGGAGGCGCCGGGTCTTAGAAGGGATCGCCCGCTTGGATCAGGCGCTGCCCCTCCTTGTGGTGTTAGTCTGCATAACAACCACCTCCTTTCGATGCTTGCGCTGAGGCCACGTGGGTACCCCGCACAGATTTTTGTCGACCAATCGACAAGAGAGCCCAGTGCTGGCTCACGTATCTACTCAATTGCGGATGCACGAGTGATCCTTCGCCCGATCAGGAGGCCGAGCTGCCGGAGGAAATGGCAGCGAGCAGCTCATTTACGAAGGCAAAAGAGCCGTCGGGGGCAATCACCGCGTCATAAACTCGTAAAAACTTCTCAGACAGACTCGGGTCGCAGAGGAATCCTATGCTGATGACTGCGCACTGAGGACTCAGTTTTTTCATCTCTATGTCTTCGAGGGTATCGCCTAACACGATCAACGCTGTCCGATTCGCGGAGGCCTCCTGAAATGCCTGGGTGTTATCGGCGGATGATTTGTTCAACGTGTGGATCAATGGCCGGGCGAAGTCCATTGCCAGACCGTCAGGAGCCATCGGAAATCGGTTGGCGCAGATATGGACATTCGGCGTGTTGGCTTGATTGAAGCGGATCCGGGCTTCGATGATGTTGGCGATTCCGGCAGATAGGATGAGCAAGGGGATTTCATGCCGATGCAGGTGGCGCAGAAACTCCCAGACGCCATCTCGCATGGTCAGTTGGCCACGTTCGGCGATGCTTCTCACAGTCGGTTCGCCAAATCCGTGTGCGGTGAGGAGGTCGAACTGGGCAGTCCACCACGCATCCATTTTTATGAATTTCTCAGAAACATCGATCTCTGTGGAAAGTTCTATCTGCCGGTAGGTGTTGTAGAGTGCTGCGGATTTGCTGCTGAACGAGGATCCCAGAAGATTACTGGTATGAAGGAGTGAGTAT
>CAVOEZ010000705.1:0-2996 GCA_963694355.1 Latescibacteria bacterium UBA2968
TGGTCCAGGATCTGTGTCTGCAAGGTCCAGAAGCGCCACAGAAGGATGCACATTTCTGTCCAGTTTCTGTTCGAGTTCGACACGGTGCGCGTCAACCAGGCCTCGAAGAGGTTTCAGATCGATTCCAGTTAGTCTTGCCGGCAACCCCAACAGAGGGTCCCCATCGGTTGATTGAGATTCTTCCTCGGGACGATGCAGGATCCGGTCAACAATTTCGAATAGATTCATGTGGCGACCGTGTCCCAAAAAGGTAGATACGGCAAGCTGAAGACTTCGGAAATAATACCAGGTGACCCCTCAAAAGTCAATGGTTTTTACCACCACCCCGGCGGAGGTGGTGCGCCCACTCGAGGGACATCCGCGAGATCACGAATTCGTTGACAAGAACGGTCCGCCGGGACATATTTGGCGGCGAGTGTTTTGTAGATTTCTTCTTTTAACCTGTTGGCTTCCGGGGAAGGTGTGTGAACTTGGGGGTGAACCAAAGCTATTCTCTCGCGATCGACATAGGTGGAACCTTTACCGATCTGGTTCTATTGAGCAGTAATCTGGAACACCTTGCCGTGAACAAGATTCTGACAAGCTATCCGGATCCCTCGAATGCCGTCCTGGAAGGTCTGGGCAGGCTCCTTTCGAACGAGGACGTAGACCCGCGCAGTGTGGGAAGGTTGATTCACGGGACGACTCTGGTGACCAATACCCTCATCGAGCGGAAGGGGGCCAGGACAGGCTTGATCACGACACGAGGGTTTCGTGATGCCCTCGAGATCGGCCGTGAGGGACGATATGATATTTACGACCTGTTTCTGGAATTGCCGGAGCCGCTTGTGGAGCGGCGATTGAGGCTGGAGGCCGGGGGCCGCCTGAATGTTCGTGGAGAGGTCATTGACCCCCTGATCGATGAGGATGTAGAGGAGGCCTGCCGCCGGTTTCTCCAGGCGGAAGTCGAGGCAGTGGCGATTTGTTTCCTGCACGCCTATGCGAATCCAGACCACGAAATGAGCGCAGCAGAAATCGTCCGACGGATGATGCCGGATACGGCTCTTTCGCTCTCCCACGAGGTTGCGCCGGAACTCAGAGAGTTCGATCGCACATCTACGGTGGTTGCAAATGCCTACGTTCAGCCTCTTGCGGAGCGATATATGAGAGGGTTGGAAATGGGACTCCTGGAAGTGGGCGTAAAGGCGCCGCTGCAGATCATGCTGTCCAACGGAGGCATATGTTCCGCTGAAACGGCCTCCGCATTCCCCGTTCGACTTGTGGAATCCGGACCGTGCGGTGGCGCTCTGGCTTCAGCCTATTGGGCAAAACAGACAAGCAGGCATAAGGTTCTGGCCTTTGATATGGGAGGTACGACAGCAAAGGCAATTCTGGGCGACGAGCAGGGGTTTCCTATCACTACGGAATCAGAGGTGGCGCGTGTATACCGATTCAAGCGCGGAAGCGGGTTGCCCTTGCTGGTCCCCGTGATGGAAATGATTGAAATCGGGGCGGGAGGAGGAAGTATTGCACATCTCAACGACCTTGGCCTTCCCACCGTAGGTCCAGAGAGCGCCGGATCAGATCCGGGTCCGGCGTGTTATGGCCAGGGTGGGGTGAACCCTACAGTTACGGATGCGGATCTTTTCCTGGGATTGCTCAACCCGGACTACTTCCTGGGTGGCGAAATGGTCCTGGATGTGAAAGCGGCGAATGATGCGCTGGAGATTCTTGGACGGAAACTGGATATGACCCCCGAGCGAATGGCTTCTGGGATTCATCGCATGGTGAACGAGAACATGGCCAATGCCGCCAGGGTGCACGCGGCTGAACGAGGGATCGATATCCGCCGCTACACCATGGTGGCCACAGGCGGCGCTGGACCTGTTCACGCATGTGGCGTTGCGGAAAGATTAGGCATCCGAACAGTGATCGTGCCTCCGGTGGCAGGTGTGGGTTCGGCTTTTGGCATGATGCTTGCACCCATCTCTTTCGATTTTTCCCGGAGCCATGTAGTGCGGCTGGAGCATCTGGACTTCGACCGGCTGAATCGCCTGTTTGCGGAGATGGAAGCTGCCGGTGTGGATGTGGTAACAGAAGCCGGAGTGGAGAAACCCGAGATACGGATCGAGCGACTCGCAGATGTCCGGTATGTGGGCCAGGGTCACGAAATCCGGATTGTTGTTCCTAATGACGAACTAGATTCGTCCGCACGCGAGAGAATCAGGCAGGCATTCGAGGCGGAATATACCAGAGTTTACGGGAGGATATGTGAAGGTCTGGATATTGAGACTGTTCACTGGCGAGTGCGTGTCCACGGACCCGATCCCGATCTGGGTATGGTAAGGGCTCCCATGCGAACAGAAGGGGTCAGTTCCCTGAGGGGAACACGGCAGGCCCTGTTCGATGCGCAGAAGGGAGCCGAAGAAACGCGGGTTTTCGACAGATACGGACTGCAGCCCGGTGTGGTCATAAATGGACCCGCCATCATCGAGGAGGCCGAGTCGACAACGGTAATTGGGCCTTTATGGTCTGCAGAGGTGCACGCATCGGGAAGTCTGGTGCTGTCAAGGGAGCGTGAGAAATGAGCAATTACAGGTCGATAGACCCGGTTGAGCTCGAAGTCATGTGGAATCGGCTCATTTCGATCGTAAATGAGCAGGCAGCTGCCCTGATGCACGCTTCGTTCACCACCGTTGTGCGCGAAGCCGGTGACCTGTCGGCGGGCATTTTTGATGCGGCCGGCAATATGATAGCTCAGGCCGTTACCGGGACACCGGGTCACATCAATACAATGGCAACCTGCGTAAGACATTTTGTGAAAGCACATCCGATAGATTCACTCGACCCGGGTGACAGTCTGCTTACGAATGACCCGTGGCTTGGGTCGGGTCACCTGCACGATATCACAGTGGTTACGCCTGTGTTTCATCGAGGGAAGGGCGTCGGCTGGTTTGCGAATACGTGTCACGCCATGGATATCGGTGGCAGAACTCTCGGGGCGGATGCGCGAGAGG
>CAVOEZ010000706.1:0-2990 GCA_963694355.1 Latescibacteria bacterium UBA2968
GTAAGGCAGGTGTGTGAACACGGGTTTGACCTCCTGCGAGGACCCGTCAGGGTGCTGGGTGGACTGAATACACCGATGCCGTTCAGCGCACCCCTGGAGGACCGCTGTTTGGTCAACACATCGCAGATCGTAGAGGCCGTTCGTGAGATCTGCAATAGTAGATGAGAATTTGTGAATGGTCTCAACGAGGTGATGGACTGTCGGTGGATGTGCTGAAACCAATAAGACAAGAACCCGATGTGGAAGGGCGATAATGGAAACCGAGATTGGCGCGCTGGGAATGATCGTTGAGAAAAATGTACCCGTGGTGGTTCGGGATGGCACCATTTTGCGTGCAAATGTGTTCAGACCCGACGCAGAGGGCGAGTTTCCCGGTCTTCTGTTGCGTACTCCATACGGAAAACCGGAAGGAGGCCACGAGCGATTCGTTCGATCCGGATACGTGGTGGTGACCCAGGATACACGCGGTAGAAATGCTTCAGATGGGGATTACATTCCCTACACGGTGGAAGAGACACCGGATGCCGAAGACGGCTACGACAGTGTAGAGTGGCTGGCTGAACAACCCTACTGCAATGGAAAAGTTGGGACCTTTGGGGCATCCTATAACGCCTGGATGCAGTGGCGGCTGGCGATGCTTCGACCGCCCCACTTGCTTGCCATGTGTGCCTATTCTATTCCGCTTGAGAATACAGAGGTCGACTGGTGGGGGTCATTCCGCCCCGGCAGGCGCATCAAGTGGTGGATGTCTTCGATGGCGCCGGATATGAGACGGCGTCAGAATCTCCCGGGGATCCACGACAAGGCAGAGGCGATCAAGGTATGGGATGACCTGGAGAATATGCGATGGCTGGGATTCCTGCCCTGGCTGGAGTTTCCGAAGTATCTGCCGAAGGGGATGGCGGAATATGCGGAGGACTGGTTACGACATCCGAATCGGAGATGCTGGAAATTCGATGAAATTCACGACAAGGTGGAGGTCCCGAATCTGGATTTCAGCGGTTGGTACGATCACTGCGGCGGGACGATGGCACATCTGGGTCTGATGCAGAAAAATGGGCGAAGCGAGGCCGCAAGGGAACATACGAAGCTGATTATCGGCCCCTGGAACCATTCCAATCTGGGTGGCCGAAAACAGGGAGAGATCGATTTCGGACCCGAGGCGGAACTCGACCTGCAGCATATGATGGTCCGGTGGTTCGACCGGTGGTTGAAGGATGTTCACAACGATGTGGATCGGGAGCCTCCGGTTCGATATTTCGTGATGGGTTCGAATCAGTGGCGATCGGATACGACCTGGCCGCCCAAAGATCTGACAGAAGCGGTCTACCATCTGGATAGCAAAGGTGATGCTCACGTGTCCGAAGGATCTGGAGCGCTTGTGGGAAAGGTGCCCGTTTCTTCGACAACTGATGCCTACAGGTACGACCCACACGATCCTGTTCCGACCATATGGACGAGAGCCCTCTTTACAGAACCGGCAGATCGCAGGCGGCTGCACTACCGGCAGGACATTCTGATCTATAGAAGCGCGCCATTGACAGAGGAGGTAGAGACCGTAGGCTACTCGGAAGTGGTTCTCTACGCGGCGACGACGGCGAAGGATACCGATTTCTTCGCGAGGCTGGTGGACGAGCATCCGGATGGTCCCGCGCTGGAGATCAGTTATGGTATGGTCAGGGCGAGGCACCGCAATACGATCGATCGGGAGGAGTTGATTACACCCGGGGAGGTGGTCGAATACCGGATCAAGCTGCTGCCGACAGCCTGCAGATTTCTGAAGGGACACCGAATAAGGTTGGAAATCACGAGCAGCGATTTTCCGAATCACGATCGCAATCACAACACAGGTGGCAATGATCTGGCGGAGACAGAACTCTTGACGGCGGATCAGACGATCTATCACGATGCAGATCACCCTTCGCGGCTGATTCTGAAAATCAACTAACCAGGCAGATTAAAAACTGCTCGACGTAGCCGGGCACCAGGAAAAAATTTGAGCCAATCTGCCGGATTTCTTGCACGTGTTGTGAGGTTTCGTGGACATACACCCTCAACTGTAGCCTATTACGTTTCCTATATCGCCCTTGGGTTGAGTCTCGCCGCGATGGGCCCGAATCTTGCCCGGTTGGCCGAACAGACCGGCTCACTGCTTAGCGAAATCAGCTATCTCTTTACGGCAATGTCCTCGGGGTATATGGTCGGTGCGGCCGTTGGTGGCAGACTGTTCGATCGTTTCAAAGGTCATCCCGCCCTCGCGGTGATGATGGTTGTGATCGCAGCCCTTCTAGCCCTTGTACCTTTGGTCGGGACGCTGTGGATGCTCATTGTGGTCACGTTTCTGCTGGGCGCAGTCCAATCAGCGCTGGATGTCGGGGCAAACACGCTTTTGACCTGGGTTCATCAGGATAATCTGGGCCCCTATATGAATGCCCTCCATTTCTTTTTCGGTGTGGGGGCATTCCTGTCTCCGATTCTGGTCGCCCGAATGGAGATTGCTGGAGGTGGAATTCTCTGGACCTACTGGACCCTGGCGCTTTTGATGCTGCCTGTCGCCATCTGGTTCGCGTGTGTTCCGAGTCCTCCGATTCGAAAGGCACCAGTAGAGGATCGGGGCGATACGGATCGGCTGTTGATTCTCTTGATCCTGGTGGCCTTCTTTCTAACGGTGGGCGTAGAGGTCGGGTTCGCCGGATGGATTTATACCTACGCCTTGAGTCTGGATCTTGAGACGACCACTTCGGCCGCATATCTCACGTCTGCCTTCTGGGGTTCATTCACTGTGGGGAGGTTGGTTGGCATACCGATTGCCAGTAGATATAGGCCTCAGAGCATCCTTGTGGGCGACCTCCTGGGCTGCGTCCTGAGCGTGGGGGTGATCCTTCTTTTTCCAGCTTCCAGAGTGGTTTTGTGGATAGGCGCGGCAGGTTTGGGGTTCTCGCTGGCATCCATTTTCGCGACCCTTCTTTCACTGGCCGGAGAATATTTAC
>CAVOEZ010000707.1:0-2989 GCA_963694355.1 Latescibacteria bacterium UBA2968
TTAAGAGGTAGACCACCAGAGTAAACAGCAGGACAAACGCCGCAGTGATTTGATGGATCGATTTTGACACGTCATTCCTCTTGGCGATATATCTGAAAAATGGTCTCAGCCATACTCAGGTCATCAGGTCGTACTGTTCCGTGCTTACCCTGTACAAGGCATCTTCGCCATCGATATATCTTTTCACATTATCTATGGCGGCCTGGCCGAGGTGGGCTATCCTGTCCGGAGTGGGACCCGCGGTGTGGCATGTCAAATGGCAGTTGGGCAGCCCGCGCAATGAAGAGTCTGCAGGCAATGGCTCTTCCTCGAACACATCCAGCGAGGCCGATATCCGACCTGTTTTCAACTCCTCGACCAGCGCCCCGGTTTCAATTACTGAGCCCCTGGACGTGTTGATCACGGAAGCTCCATCCGGCATTGCTGCGAGAATCTCAGCATTTACGGAATGGTGCGTCTCAGGTATTTTTGGTGCATGGATCGAGACCACCTTGTTTCGGGAATACAGGGTCTTGAGATCCTCAACCCGCTCTACTCCATACGCCTCGAACACAGAATCACGCAAATAGGGATCGAATGCCGACATCTTGCAGCCGAAGGGGTGCAGCAGACGCACAAGACTTCTGGCCACATTCCCGAATCCGTGGAGACCCACCGGTTGATCATACAGACTCTCCACATCTTTTTCCTGTTCGCGCCAACCGCCATCCCGATGCATCATGAACGTGAACATCGTGGTTTGGCGAAGACAACACAGGATACCAAGAAGCGCCGCTTCAGCGACCGTAGGACCAATCAAAGTTCCCCAGTTGGTAACCAGAAACCCGCTTTCAATTACCTCACGTGTCACATTTGCGCGCAACCCGCCTGTAAGGTGGCACATGTATTTCAACTGAGGATTCTGTTTCAAAATCCACTCGGTCAACAGGGGCGATCCCCACCCGGTCATGACAATTTCCGCCTGTGCCTCCAGGAGCGTGTCTGAATACACCTGTTCGTTCTTTTCCAGGCCATTCCTTACTTGAAGCTCCGCCGTTTCGGCGAGGTCGTCCAACATCTTTGATGTCAGAAACTTCTCCACACTTCCGCCCACACACAGCAAAACCCGCGTCATACCAACAACCTTTCGTTATCAAGATCGATCCCTTCACCGCTCCCTGGATCCATTTTCCCAGGAGGCGATGCGTTCTCGATCACCTTCATCGTCTTCCACTTGCCGCCCCTGAATCTAATGAGGAATACAACACCTCCCACACAGATATAGGCACAAATGAAGATCCAGACCC
Source organism: Latescibacteria bacterium UBA2968 (assembly GCA_963694355.1). Classification (GTDB taxonomy): domain Bacteria; phylum Latescibacterota; class UBA2968; order UBA2968. The sequence continues at coordinate 1,287 of CAVOEZ010000707.1, forward strand.
CATACACCCCGAATCCGAAGTAAGTGACCGCGAGATACGAAGGAACAACCATCAATCCCCACGCGAGCAAAACGGTGGCCCACATCACGAACCGTGTATCCCCCGCTCCCTTCACAGCAGCGGAAAACACAATGTACATGCCATCGAAAATGCAGTAAACCGCCACATAGCGCAAAAGGATTATACTGATATCCCAGGCCTCGGCAAAAGCCACGGGATCCGCGCCTGAACTGAAAGGCGCAAGAAAAACGGAAGGAAGGAAAACAAACCCGGATGCCATCAATCCCATATAGCCCAGGCTCATGATACAGGCCGAATAGGTTGCTTGTTCGGCAATTTCAGGTTTTGCTTTGCCAATGTATTGACCCACCAGTGTAGAAACCGCCATACCCATACCCACAAGGGGCAGGAAGGCCAGCACATTGAGAGTAAAGGTGATGTTTGTCGCCGTCAGCGGAATTGGGCCCAGGCGACCAATCAACATGATGAACATCGTGAAGGCGGTGATATCCAGCATGAATTGCGTGCCATTCGGCACCCCGAATCGGATCAGTCGCCTAAACAGTCCCCAGTCAGCTCGTCTCCCGGAAAATGTATTGTAAGTGAGGCGGTGTTTTCTGGACAACACGAGCACCAGAAACAGGATCATCATCACATAGTGGGTAACCACGGTCGCCCAGGCCGCACCCCGAATTCCCCATTCCGGAAATCCCCAATTTCCAAAAATCCAGGCATAGTCCAGAACGATATTCACTCCGGTGGCCACCATGTTCACCCACATCACAGTAAGTGTTTTGCCACGCCCGCTGAAGAAGCAGGAAAGGGCCTGTCCAGCCATTGCGGGTCCCATGAAGCAATAAATGCGGAAATAGTCGGACTCCAGGGACCGAATGGCCTGCTCGTGGCCGGCCATTTCGAAGAACCAGTCGGAGAAAGGAACCAGGGCGAGCATGAACAGGCCGCCCAGAACAGCGAATCTCACGCCCTGCCAAACCGCTGGACCCACACGATGGTTTCTTCCGGCGCCCACATACTGGGCTACGAACGTATTGACATATCCTATGGTGCCAAGAAAAAAACTGGCGAACATGAAATTCAGCATGCCGGCCGGCATTGAAGCAGCGAGGGCTTCCCTGCTGTGCCAGCTCAGAAACACACGGTCAACAAAATGCTGCACACTCCATGCGCTCGTACTGATCATCAAGGGTAGAGCTATCCGCAATACCTCTTTGAATCCCCCTGGCCGCCGCCACCGATTTCCCATCTTTCTTCACGCACCGATCTTGTGTAAAATCTGTCAAATTCCAGGGTCAGGGCCTTGCCCTACCACTCTGCGGCAACCCCGAATCTTTTTCCGGCCGCCGTCAATCCGGCAACGTGGTCCTTGTGAAGCGGGATGCCATTCAGATCCCAGGCCTCTTTCTTCAACCATTCGACCTCACCGGGAAGATAGATCCGATCGACACCTTCCTTTTTTCTCGAGTTTCTAATGGTCCCAATCATCCTGTCGATCTCTGTTTTAAACGTCTCGAGTTTCACGAAATTCGAGATATTGATGGCGTAAAACATCTGGCTGGCGAGCCGTTGGCCATGATACGTCTCCCCTTCCCGATGAACGGTTGACAACCCGAAGGGCAGCACGCTCGCCAGTACATCCATCACAATGGTCACCCCGGAACTTTTGACACCGCCGAACGGCAGCA
>CAVOEZ010000708.1:0-2977 GCA_963694355.1 Latescibacteria bacterium UBA2968
TCACGGGTGTTCACGTAGGAGACTATGGCACTGACCTGGACGGCACGCAATTGATCGATGTGCTCGAGGCGATCGATGAAGTGAACGGGTTGGCGAGATTCAGGGTCAGTTCGATCGAGGCGACCTTTGTGACAGAACCCATGATCGATTTCTTCGCGAGGTCCCAGAAATTCTGCAGGCATCTGCATGTGCCGCTCCAAAGTGGTGATGACGAGGTGCTTACGGCGATGCGGCGCCCGTATACTCGCGCCCGCTATATGGACCTGATAAACCGCCTTGAATATCGCATACCTGGCATCGGTGTCGGGGCGGATGTGATGGTCGGTTTTCCGGGCGAGTCTGAGCAGGCCTTCCAAAATACCTATGACCTGATCGAACAGGTCCCGCTGGTATACCTCCACGTCTTTCCCTATTCGCCCAGAAAGGGGACTCCCGCCTCCCGTTTGCCCGATCAGATCGATCCGATGGAGAAGAAAAGGCGAGGAGCTCTGCTGAGAGCACTGGGTACGCGAAAGGCGGACGCATTCAGAAAAGCGTACCTGGGTGAGACGCTCGAGGTACTTTTCGAAGGGCGGAGGGAGAAGGAGACGGGTTATCTCCAGGGTGTTTCGGACAATTATATCCGTGTGTTTGCAAATGGTCCCGATGAAGCGCGAGATCAGATTCGTACGACGCGAGTCTCGCAAATAGAGGAAGACCGGGCGATCGGAGAGATGCTGTAAGACTCGCCGGTCGATCACCAACAGGGTAGAGGGGGAACTGTGTCTGGAATTCTGATTACAGGGGGTGCCGGGTTCATAGGGTCGCACCTGGTGGAGCGACTTCTCAACCAGGGCGAGCGTGTGGTGGTTCTCGATGATTTCAATGAACATTATTCACCTGCAATAAAACGCCACAATGTTGCAGGTGTAATGGACCATCCCTCGTACACACTGGTCGAAGGCGACTTGAGGGACCAGGATACAGTGAAGGAAGTGTTCGGTTCTTACAGTTTCGATCGTGTGGTGCACCTGGCCGCCCGCGCCAATGCCAGGGCGTCACTACTGGACCCGCTTCTATATGAAGAGGTGAATGTAAAGGGTACGTTGAATTTGCTGGCGGTCTGCCGGGATCTGCAATTGAGAAACATTCTTGTTGCTTCTTCCTCCTCGGTGTATGGCAACAGTTCCAGAGTGCCATACCGGGAAGACGACCCGGCCGACCGGCCTGTGTCTCATTACGCTGCCACCAAGAGAAGCGTTGAACTGCATTGTCACACCTATCATGAATTGTACGGCCTGCCTATCTCCTGCTTCAGGTTCTTTACCGTTTACGGACCCCGTCAACGACCCGATATGGCATTTCACATTTTTGCACGGCTCATCGTCTCGGGCCAACCCATAAAAATGTATGGAGACGGATCCACTCTTCGGGACTACACGTATATATCTGATATTATTGATGGACTCACGGCTGCACTGGAGACACCTCGGGAGTTCGAGATCGTCAATCTGGGAAATACGAAGACCGTTTCGTTGAGCCGAGCCCTGGAGGTCGTACAGAAGGCACTGGGCAAGGAGGCAACAATCGAGGTGGTTCCGGAACAGCCGGGCGATGTGCGATTGACCAACGCGGACGTGAGTAAAGCCGGAAAACTCTACGGGTATTCGCCGAAAGTGGACATCGAGGAGGGGATGCAGCATTTTGCAGAGTGGTTCTTGAATGCCAGAAAAGAGGGCATTTTGTAAACCGGATGCACAACGGATTTATGTAAATACCACACTCCTACCTCATCACCCTACTGGGGCGTGTTTTTTTATGTTTTCGTGTTCGAAATGTGTCGCGCGTGGTTATATTGCCTCACAGCCGAGGTATGAATTTTTTTCATTCTCTGGTTGTCTCCTTCCCTGATAAATCCTCCCCCAGTGTCGACTGAGCACATTTTCTGTAATGGCCCGTGCGCCCGGTTTCAAGGGTAACCTGGTCGAGTGCCTGAACATCTGAGTATATTCCTGAGCTTGCCTGGGTCCGTACCGGCCTTTTATGGCCGGATATCTGGAGTCGAAAGGAGCGAAACTATGGCATCATCTTTTGATGGTACCGCATACGGTGAGGCGTTTGGTGTGGTGTTGGCGAAGTCACGTCTAAATCCCCTGGACGGGGGGGACGCCAATGAAGCAGCAAAGCCGGGACTCGAGGGTCTCTCTCTGGATTCGGCATTCAAAGGCGAACCGGTTTTGGACGAAGACATGGCAAGTGCATGCATCAGCGCGGTCTGGCTGTATCACAACTTTCTGGATGAATCGCACACACTCAGCCAGCAGATCGATACGCCAACAGGTAGTTTCTGGCACGGTATCATGCACCGAAGAGAACCCGATTTTTCAAATAGCAAATACTGGTTCCAGAAAGTGAACGACCACGAGACCTTCCCGGCCATAAGTAAAGCGGTTTCAAGGATTGCTACGGGTAAGGGTGCGGAGGCTGCCGTGTTGACAAATTCACCCTGGGATCCGTTCGGATTTGTAGATCTGTGCGAGGCGGGTCTAAACGGAAATTCGGCGTTGGATGAAATTTGCAGAACTGTTCAGCAAATCGAATGGGAAATCCTTTTCGATTATTCTTACAAGAAGGCCATTGGCAAATGAGGGTTCATCTCCTGACATTGGCCTGCGTGTTGATCTTGATTGGAGTCTCGCCCGTTTCTGGTGATTCGATAACCTTGTTTGAAGCAGGGGAATTTGAGCGGGCCAGGGCGGAATTTACCGCCCGGTCGTCGGAGCATCCCGAGGATGTTGTGGCCATGTATTATCTGGCCATGCTGATTCCTGATGCTGCAAAATCCAGACAGTTGCTCGAACGCGTCCTAAAAGCAGATCCTCAAAGCGAACATGCTGCATGGGCCTCTTTTGAGCTGGCCGAACTTCTCTTTGCCGGTCCCTATGGCCAGTATACAGGAGCCAGGAAAATGTACCGTGCATTCCTGGACACCTATCCC